>JAISLN010000040.1 GCA_031290835.1 Prevotellaceae bacterium | reverse complement strand
CAACCAAAGGGGCTTGCCATTGCCGGGCTTGTCCTGTCCTTGCTTGGCTTGATTTTGCTTATCGCTGTGGTTGGAGCGATTACAGCATTGGTTGGCTTGTGAATCCTTTAGCAGCTGTAGAGGCTTCCAGCTAAATTGCCTATGCTTGAGCGCGCGCCGGTAGCAACAGCTACCGGCTTTTTGCATTTGCCGCCGACGAAAATTCGGCGCTCATCACGTACACGCTGCCTTTTCCCGTTCGGCTAAATATTTCTTTTTCCTAATTTTAATTTTTACAAAAAAGCAGCCGGTGCAAATTTGCTTATTCTCCAAATATCCATATTGTATCCTAAAAAATGGAGAAAGTGATGGCTGCGTCAGCTTACTTTTTTGTGCAGAAGCGCTTGATGACGTTGTACGCCTCCTTGACGCCCAGCTCGCCGGATTTGCTGACGTCGAGGCAGCCTTTTTCGGTGTCGCGCAGGTAAATTTGCACCAGCCCTCGGTTGTAGTAGGCCTCGCCCATGCCGGGGTGCAGGGCTATGGCGTGCGTGTAGCTGTCTATGGCTTCGGGCATTTGGTTGGAGCTGCACTGCAGGTTGCCCAGGTTGTAGTAGGCGTACGCAAAGTCGGGTTGCAGCGTAATGACGTGCTGCAGGTCGCTGATGGCGTCGCTGTAGTTGTAGAGCTTGGTTTCGCTGTGCGATTTGTACTGCATGGAGGTAGAGTTGTCGCGCTCAAGCACAATTGTTTGCGTATTGTTGTCGATGCTTGCGATGAACTCCACCATTTCGCTCTGCGCCACGCTGCGGTTGAAGTAGTAGAAAGCGTTGTCCTTGTCTATGCTCAGCGATTGCTTGTAG
This sequence comes from Prevotellaceae bacterium, assembly GCA_031290835.1. Classification (GTDB taxonomy): domain Bacteria; phylum Bacteroidota; class Bacteroidia; order Bacteroidales; family UBA932; genus JAITMY01. Next base: position 17,566 of record JAISLN010000040.1, on the reverse strand, counting down.
TAGTTGAGCGCTGCGGTGTACTGGTTTTGCTCCTCCAGCAGCGAAGCCTTGGCAAAGTATCCGAAGCTGCTTCCGCCTGCGCTGTCGAGCCAGCGTTCGCTTTGCTGCGTGAGCTGCCGCAGGAGCGCGGCGTCGCGCACGGGCTTTCCGTTTACGATGTTGATTTGCAGGGCTTGCCCCTGCTGCCTGAATTTTTCAAACCCGGCGTTGAAGTACGCGCTGTAGTAGCGCTGCTGCCGGTCTTCGGCAACGCCCACCGCCACGCGGAACAGCGGCAATAGGGTGATGTCAACGCGGCGGTACTGTAGCTGGTCGCCGGTAAAATTTTTGTTGCCGAAGTCTGCATCAAACGCCACCAGCTGGTTGAGCTTTTGGCTTGTGTCGGCGTAGGCGGCCATGCTGCTCTCCGGCGTCAGCTTGCTCTGGTGGTCTGCAATTTTTTTCATGGCAACGTCGTAATCCTGCTTTGCGCCGCGCATGTCGTTGCGCATGCGCTTGGCGTAGGAGCGGTTGAGGTAGGCGTTGGCAAAGTCGGGGTACAGCTCAATCGCCTTGCTGTAGTCTTCTATTGCCTGCTGGGGCATTTTTTTTTCGAGGTACACGGCGGCGCGGTTGTAGTAGATGAGCACGTTTCCCGGGTTGATGTCTGCCGCCTGCGTGTAGCTTTCGAGTGCGCGGTCGTAGTCGCCCGCCTGCGAGAGCATCAGGGCGCGGTTGTAGAGCGTCAGGGCGTTGTAGGGATCAAGCAGGAGCACCTTGTCGAAGTCGCGGAGCGCCCCGTTGACGTCCTTATTGTTGTAGAGGGTGATGGCGCGAAAGTAGTAGTTGATGGACGATGTGGTATCGAGCCGTATGGCTTCGTTGAAGTCTTGCAGCGCGAGGTCGTTTTTGTTTTGCATGGCGTACACCCGTCCTCGTCGGCTATACCCGTCGGCGTCGTAGCGGTTCATGGCGATGGCGCGGTTGTAGTCGTCGATGGCGCCGGCGGTATCCTTCAGGAACAGCTTGCACGTTCCGCGGTTGACGTATCCCTCCGACGCCTTTGGGTCGTAGTGCAGAAAGCGGTTAAAGTCGCTAATAGCCTTGTCGAACTGCTGGAGGAAAAAGTAGCTCAGGGCGCGGCTGTAGTACACGCCCGGCAGCTCCGGCCGCAGGTCGTTGGCTTCCTCCAAGTCTTTGAGCGCTTCGCTGTGGTTGCCCAGGCTGTTGTGCGTGATGGCGCGGTAGAAGTAGGCGTAGGTAAACACCGGGTTGAGGCGTATGGCCCTGTTGAAGTCGCTGAGCGAGCCAATGAAGTCGCCGAGGTTGTACTTGGCAATGGCGCGGCGAAAGTAGGCGTCGTACATGGTGGTGTCCGTCTTGATGAGCACGTTGAAGCTGGCAATGGCAGCCGTGTACTTGCGGTCGATGAGCTCGCTTGTGCCCTTCGTAAAAAAATATTCTTTGTTGATTTGCGCAAGCGTTTTTTTGCAAAGCAGCAAAGATAAAAAAAGCAGCACAGCTGCCATGTTCCTGAACATTTTTCAGATGTTATTCAAAATTTCAACGACTTGATAATTCAACCATAAGGCGCACAAGGAGCGGTGCGCTACGCGGCGTTGCCAACGCCCGCTACCTGTCTTCCACGCGCCACTGCTCCAGATAGTTTACCTTTATTTTTTTGATGTCCCTAATATTTTTGTACCAGCCCGTTTCGAGCATTTTTGTCATCACGTTGTATATTTGCGCTCTTCGTTGCAGCATGTAGGACGACGGTCGCGCCGGGTTGAACTTGTGCGGGTTTGGCAGGGCAACGGCAATGAGCGTGCTTTCGCTTTTGTTGAGCTTCAGCGCCGGCTTGCGAAAGTAGCGCTGCGCGGCGGCTTCTACGCCGTACATGTTGCTGCCCGTTTCTATCACGTTGAGGTAAACCTCCATGATGCGCGTCTTGTTCCACATAGCTTCTATCAGCGTAGTGAAGCCCGCCTCAACAACCTTGCGAAGCCACGTGCGGCTGGGCGGCAAAAAAACGTTCTTGGCGGTTTGCTGCGAAATGGTGCTGGCGCCGTATATCTTTTTGTTCTGCTCGCTGTTGCGCTTCATGGCCCAGATTATGGCGTCAACGTCAAAGCCCTTGTGGTAAAAAAAATTGTTATCTTCGGCGGCAATTACGGCGCGCGCCACTTCGGGCGAAATGCTGTCGATGGGCGTCCACTGCTTTTGCGGCGCAGCCATGTTTTTTTTCTGGTTGATGACCATAAGCGGCGTAATGCTCACCGGAGTGGTCCGCAGCGCATACACTATGAGCAAAATAGAAAGTATAACCGTAATTAATATGGCGAGCAATATCCTGATTAACTTGTTGATTGTCAGATATACTATGTAAACTATGTTGAGATTGTTTTTCACTTTTGTAATGAGCAAGTTGCACAAATTAGGCGTATAGCCGCCTGCAAAAGTAGCATACTTTGCTATATTTTGCCTAACTTTGCCGGAGATTTTGTTAAGTTATTGGAGAGATTTCATGTTTTTTATCTTTAAAAAAGAGGTAGCTTCGTTCTTCTCGTCGCTCACGGGCTACATTGCGGTAGGCGTGTTTCTGCTGCTTTGCAGCTGGTTTTTGTGGCTTTCGCCGGGGGAGATGAACGTGCTCAACGCCGGATACGCCAACATCGACGGCTTGTTTTTCATTGCCCCGTGGCTCTTCCTATTTTTGGCGCCCGCCATTACCATGCGCAGCTTTGCCGAGGAGCGCAAGGCCGGCACCATGGAGATGCTGCTCACGCATCCCCTCACCGAGGCGCAGCTTATTGCGGGCAAGTTTTTGGCGGCGGTTACCGTTGTTGCCGTTTCGCTTTTGCCGGCGCTGCTGTACTTCTACACCGTTTCGGATTTGGGCAACCCGGTGGGCAACGTCGATAGCGGCGCCACGTGGGGAGCGCTCACGGGGCTGCTGCTGCTGGCGGCGTGCTACGTTGCGGTGGGCATTTTTGCCTCGCTGCTCACCGACAGCCAGCTGGTAGCGTTTCTCCTTGCGGCGGCTATATGCTTTTTCATTTACGCAGGCTTTGACGGGTTAGCCGAGCTGCCGTACGTCAAAAATATCAACAGCGCGGTGGCCAACCTTGGCGTCAGCCGGCACTACAAATCCATTAGCCGCGGCGTGATAGACCTGCGCGACATGGCCTACTTTGCGGGCGTAATTGCCGTATTCCTGTCCGCCGCACGCCTAAAGCTGAGGGCAAGAGCGTGGGGGAGGTGATGGCAACCGGAATTTTTTGGAAAAGGGGAGGCGTCATTAAATAGCACTTCAACAAGAAAATAGCCAATTTTTTAATATTCAGAAATAAGATGGATATAAACAAACATATTGTTGACCAAAGGATTAGAAAAATAGTAAATGATAATCCGGATAAATTCTCGGGTGAGAATGGAGACAAAAAAAAGCTTTCAAAGGCATTTGTATGCCTTTCCGTCGCTTCTTATCTGGGGATTGAATTGGAAGAAGTATTTGATTTGATAACAGAGGGCGGCACCGATGCAGGAGTTGATGCTATTTTTATTGGCGGCGTAAATGGGTATGATTTTTCGGTTGTTTTGTTTCAAGGCAAATATACGTTTGACTTGAGCAGAGATACAAATTTTCCTGCAAATGCCATACTGCGAGCGATTGGAAGCATTGGCGCTATCTTCGACCCGAGCAAACCCATTGAAATGAGCGATGATTTGGCGCCAAAAGTAGAAGATATTCGCTCTTTGATTGCCGACGGCTATATCCCAAACATCAAATGCGTTTTCACAAGCAATGGGTTAAGGTGGCAACAGGAAGGGGATACCCATATAGCAAATGCAGGTTTTCCCGAAAATCAAGTGAGATTTGAGCACTATAACCATGGGCATATTGTCGATTCCTTGCAGTCAAAAAAAGGAATAAACGAAACTCTACAGCTATCGGGAAAAAGTATTCAGGAAAATTTTAATTTTAAGCGGGTTTTGGTTGGTAAAATCAACGTTATGGAGCTGGCAAGATTATTTGAAAGGCACGGAGATAGCTTATTAGACCAAAATATCAGGAAGTACTTAGGGCTAAGTGAAAATAGGGTTAATGCTGCGATTCGGGATACGTTGGTGGGTGAAAAAAGGGATAATTTTTACTTCTACAACAACGGCATTACGATGATATGCAGCAAGTTTTCGTACAATGGGTTACAAGCAGACAGCTGGGTAGTAAAAGTTGATAATTTGCAGGTTATTAACGGTGGGCAATCCTGCCAAACCATACTGTCCACCGTCAGGAATAATCCGGCTATTGATTATACAAATTCTTACGTTTTGCTTAGGCTGTACGAGCTGCCTGATGATGGCGTTGATTCTTTAATAACAGACGTAACCATTGCAACCAACAGCCAAAATCCTGTTGATTTACGGGATTTGCGCGCCAATGATGATTTGCAGAAAAGGTTGGAAGCCGCAACTTCCGAATTAGGGTACTCATACAAAAGAAAAAAAGACAATACTTTTTCGTCGCCGGAAAAGACAATACTTTCCTCAGTAGCCGCAGAATCCATTTACGCTGTATGGAAAAAGAAGCCATTTCAGGCAAAATTCAAAAAAAACGAATTATTTGGCGCATTTTACAGCGATGTTTTCAGCAATATAAATGCAGCACAGCTGCTTATAGCTGTTTTTATCTACAGATTTTGCGATGCTCAGCGCAAAAAAAGCGATTTGAGAAACAGCTTTCCGCATATTCCATACAGCAACTATTTTATGGCCATGATTATTGGTAATTTACTGCTGGAGGACTTAAACCTTGCGCTTGATACGCTAACCCACACATCGTTTGAAGCGGCAAAAGTTTACTTTGAAGCCAATAAGGACAACCTTTTTCAGCGAGCAAACGACAAATTGGTAAATGCCCTAAACCGGTTGTACCCCGCTCCCAACTCCTACGATACGATAGATAAAAGACGGCTATCGGCTACCTTCAGAAGAGGCGATTTAATGGAGTTCCTCGCGTAGTAAATTTTCCAAAATTCGGCAGCTGCCGTCAATCCGCTCAGGTGCCTACTATGGTGATTGTTTAGCCTCGGCGCTTTTTGCAGGAAGCCGGAACGATTTGTCGTCGCGCTTTTTTTTTGCGGCAAAAACGTTTGCAGATGTTGCAAAAAGTTTTTACCTTTGCTCCCGAAAAAATATAAAAATACATGGCACAACGTTTTTCTTATAGCGGGCTTCACTTCCATCATCGCTACGATGAGTAGCTTTCGCTATGCAGATGTTGTAACCGTCAGCAACAGGAGGTTTGCACTTGTCTGCAAGCCTCTTTTTTTTGGAAATTTGTGTTGATTTACATAGTTACATAATTTACATAATTGACATATATAGCTCTTTGATTCTAAACTTCTGTAATTCTATATTCTAACTTCTATCATTCTACGCATCAAATCATGCTAAAAATTGCCATTCAAAAATCCGGGCGGTTGAGCGAAAAATCGCTGGAGCTGATAGCCGAGGCGGGCATCCACATTGCCAACAGCGACCGCAAGCTGGTGGCGCAGGCGTCCAACTTTCCCGTTGAGCTGCTGTACCTGCGCGACGACGATATTCCGCAGTGCGTATATGACGGCGTTGCCGACGTTGGCGTGGTGGGCGAAAACGTGCTGCTCGAAACGGGCTACGCGCTCGACGTGGTAGAGCGGCTCGGGTTTGGGAAGTGCCGCATGTCGCTCGCCATTCCCAAATCCGAAAAGTACGACGGCGTAGCGTGGTTTAGCGGACGAAAAATCGCCACGTCGTACCCCAAAATTCTGCAAGATTTTCTCGACAGGCACGGCGTGCAGGCCGCCATACACCACATTAGCGGCTCGGTGGAAATCTCCACCGGAATAGGCATCGCCGACGCCATTTTTGACATCGTCAGCTCGGGCAGCACGCTCATCAGCAACGGGCTAAAGGAGGTGGACGTGGCGCTGCACTCAGAGGCCGTGATGGTGGGGAAAAAGGCGACGCTTGGGCAGGAAAAAACGGCTATTCTGGAGAAGCTGCTGTTTCGCCTCCACGCGGTGCAGAAAGGGAAAAGAAACCGCTACGTCATGCTGAACGCGCCGGCGGCAAGCGTCGAAAAAATCACCGCCGTGATACCCGGCATGAAAAGCCCCACGGTGGTGCCGCTGGCGCAGGAGGGCTGGTGCTCCATTCATTCGGTGCTCCCCGAAGGGGAAATCTGGGAAATCATCGACCGGCTGCACGGCTTGGGGGCGCAGGGAATACTGGTAATGCCAATTGAAAAAATGATATTGTAATTTACAGAATTACAAAATTTTACATAATTTACATGTTTTTGTTTACGCAACTGCATGTTTCTTTATATGTTGTAATATGTAAATTCTGTAAAATTCTGTAATTCTGTAAATTATATTCTGTAAATTATATTCTGTAATTCTGTAAATTATATTCTGTAATTCTGTAAATTATTTCTGGAAAATGGAAGTAGTTCGATACCCCGATATGTCCGCTGTGGAGCACCTCCTGCAGCGCCCGGCGCAAAGCGTAGAGCATTTGCGCGAGACGGCCATGGCGGTCATCAACAGCGTGCGCAGGGAGGGCGACGTTGCCCTGCTGCGCTACACCCTACAGTTCGACGGCGTGAGCATTAGCTCCATTAGGGTTGGAGAGGCGGAGCTGGAGGAGGCGGAGCTGCAGACGCCGTCGAAGCTCAAAAGCGCGATAGAGTTTGCCGCCAAAAATATCGAAACGTTTCACGCCGCGCAGCGGCAGGAGGTTGAAAAAATAGCCACCATGCCCGGCGTTACGTGCTGGCGCAAGAGCGTGGGCATAGAGCGCGTGGGGCTGTACATTCCGGGAGGCAGCGCACCGCTGTTTTCTACGGTGCTCATGCTTGGCATTCCGGCGCGGCTTGCGGGCTGCAGGCGGGTTGTGCTGTGCACGCCGCCCAACAAGAGCGGCAAGGTGCATCCGGCTATTCTCTACGCCGCCAAGCTGGTTGGGGTAGCAGAAGTTTACAGGATGGGCGGGATGCAGGCTATTGCCGCGCTGGCTTTCGGCTCCGGCAGCATCCCCCGCGTTGATAAAATATTTGGCCCCGGCAACGCATACGTAACGGCGGCAAAGCAGCTGGTGAGCAGCATGGGCGTGGCCATCGACCTGCCTGCCGGGCCGTCGGAGGTGATGGTGCTGGCGGACAGCAAGAGCAACACGGAATTTGTTGCCGCCGATTTGCTTTCGCAGGCTGAGCACGGCGCCGATAGCCAAGTGGTGCTGGTATCCGACAGCGCGCGCGTCATATCGCAGGTGAGCAAGGCGCTGCGGCGTCAGCTGCCGGAGCTGAAGCGCAGGGAGGTTGCCGCCCAAGCGCTGGAAAACGGCAAGGCGCTGCTGGTAAAAGATGAGGACGAAATGGTTTGCGTGGCCAACAGCTATGCGGCGGAGCACCTCATCATTGCCACCAAAAATGCGGAGCAGCTCGCCGAAAAAATAACGAACGCCGGCTCCGTTTTTATAGGCGCCTACTCGCCCGAAAGCGTCGGCGACTACGCCTCGGGAACCAACCACGCCCTGCCGACGGCGGGGTACGCGCGAGCGTTTAGCGGCGTTGGCGTGGACAGCTTCGTGAAAAAAATAACGTTTCAGCAGCTGACGCAGGAGGGCATAAAAAATGTTGGAAAATTTGTTGAGGTCATGGCCGAAGCCGAAGGCTTGCAGGCGCACAAAAATGCCGTGAGCGTGAGAATGTAAGGGGGCGGAGGGCTGCCTCGTATTTTTTGTATTCGTAAATTCCAAATTCTCAATATGGTGAACATTGAAAATCTTGTGCGGAAAAATATCCGCGAGCTCAAGCCATACTCCACGGCGCGGGACGAGTTTGTTGGCGAGGCGGCGGTTTTTCTCGACGCCAACGAAAATCCCTACAACGCGCCCTACAACCGCTACCCCGACCCCATGCAGCGGGAGCTGAAGGGCGCCATTGCCGCGCAAAAAAACGTGGCGGCAGAGCAAATCCTTCTGGGCAACGGCAGCGACGAGCCTATTGATTTGCTCATTAGGGCGTTCTGCGAGCCGAAGCAGGACAACATCGTTGCCATTGCGCCCACCTACGGCATGTACAAGGTTGCCGCCGACGTCAACAACGTGGAGTACCGGAAGGCGCCGCTCAACGCGCAATTTGACTTCTGCGCCGACGACCTGCTGAAAGCTGCCGACGAGCGCACCAAGCTCATCTGGCTATGCTCACCCAACAACCCCACCGGCAACAGCCTGAGCCGCCACGAAATTGTACGGACCATCGAAGCCTTTGCCGGCATTGTAGCGCTCGACGAGGCCTACATCGACTTTTCGGAGCGGCCAACGTTCTTGTCGGAGCTGCGCAGGTACCCCAACTTGGTGGTGCTGCAAACTTTCTCCAAGGCGTGGGCGTCGGCGGGGGTGCGGCTGGGAATGGCGTTTGCCGCGCCGGAAATTATCGGCGTGCTCAACAAAATAAAGTACCCCTACAACATCAACGTGCTGACGCTACAGCACGCCCTGCAGCACATTTTGCAGCGCGGGAGCGACGTAAAGGCGTGGGTAAAAACGCTGCTTGCCGAGCGCGAAAAGCTGCACAGCGCGCTGGCGGCCTTGCCCTGCGTGCTGCGCGTTTTCCCCTCCGACGCCAACTTTATGCTCCTCAAAGCTACCGACGCCAACGCCATTTACCGCTACCTGATAGGCAAGGGCGTGGTAGTTCGCAACCGCCACAACGTAGAGCTGTGCGAGGATTGCCTGCGCATCACCGTAGGCACGCCGCAGGAAAATGCCGCGCTGGTAAAGGCAATGGAAGCTTTCGGATGTTGATTTACATAATTACATAATTTACATAATTTACAGGTTTACATAATTTACATAATTTACAGGTTTACATAATTACATAATTTACATAATTTACAGGTTCTGCAATAGGAAAGCATGAAAAATGGAGCCAACATAGCGACGCAGGAATTTCAGCAGCTGCACGGGATTATTTCTCAGCACCGCTCACGCGCATTGCAGGCCGTGAACAACGAAAATTTGCTTACCGCATGGGAAGTTGGGGCATTTGTTTCGGCACGGCTTAAAAATTCTGCATGGGGCGGCAAAACCGTTATGCAGCTTTCGGAATACTTGCGCGTGCAAGACCCCACCTTGAGGGGTTACAGCAGGCGCAATATCTACAATATGGTGGCTTTTTATGAGGCATATTCTTCGGCTCAATTTATTGAGTATCAAGAAAAATTGAAGTTGTCGAGACTTGTGCAGCCAAAAGCTGCACAAGTAGAAAAAAACACGGCAATTGTGCAGCCAATGGCTGCACAAATAGCAGAAGACACGGCAATTGTGCAGCCATTGGCTGCACAAATAGCAGAGAATACAACAATTGTGCAGCCAATGGCTGCACAGATAGAAGAGAATACAACAATTGTGCAGCCAATGGCTGCACAAATAGAAGACACGACAATTGTGCAGCCAACGGCTGCACAATTGCCGACTTTTTTGGAATTAATAACATTATCCAACCATTTTGAGATACTTAACGCTTGTAAAACCATAGAAGAACGAATTTTTTATGTTCTCTATTCTTTCAAAGAGCGATTGAATAAAAGGGAATTACAGCGTTGCCTGAAAAATCAAACTTTTGCCTCGCTGATGGGCGATAAGCATAATCTTTCAAAAGGTTTGAAAGAAATTTATCCGCAGGCAGCCCCCATGCTGAAAGATACCGTATTTGTTGACTTTTTGGGATTGCCGCAAAAGCATTCGGAAAAGCGCCTGCAAAACAGCATTTTGGGAAATATGAAAGATTTTATTCTCGAGCTGGGCAAAGATTTTCTTCACTACGCCACCGAGTTGCCTTTGCAGGTTGGCAGCTCTACATTCAAAGTTGATTTGGTATTTTTTCACAGAGGATTACAATGCTTAGTGGCCATAGAGCTTAAAGAGGGTAAATTTAAGCCCGAATATATGGGGCAGCTTGAATTTTATCTTGAAGCACTTGACCGCGATGTGCGCCACAGCAATGAAAATCCGAGCATTGGTATTTTGCTTTGTCAGGAGGCCGACTGTAGCGTTGTGGAGTATGCCATGAACCGCAGCTTAAGCCCCACAATGGTAGCCGAATACAAGCGGCAGCTTATCCCAAAGGAAGTTTTGCAGCGCTCTTTGGACGAATTTTGCAGCTTTTTGATACCTAAAAGTAAGCAATGATTCTTTAATATGTAAATTCTGTAAATTTTGCAATTCTGTAAATCAAAGACATGTAAATTCTGTAAATCAAAAAGATAATTCTGTAAATTTAAACCTCACATTCATGAAATCGTGCCTTTTTATCGACCGGGACGGAACGCTCATCAGGGAGCCTGCCGACGAGCAGGTGGACAGCCTCGAAAAGCTGGAGTTTGTGCCGGGCGTGCTTCGCGCCCTCTACCACATTGCCCACGACCTCGACTTTGAGCTGGTGATGGTTACCAATCAGGACGGTTTGGGCACGGCGTCTTTTCCCGAAAAAGATTTTTGGCTTGTGCAGAACAAAATGATGCGCTGCCTCGAAAACGAAGGCATTACGTTCAGCGACATTTGCATCGACAAATCCTTTGCGCACGAAAATCTGCTCACGCGCAAGCCGGGTACAGCCATGCTGAAGAAGTACACGGCGGGCGGCTACGACATGGCGAGCTCGTTCACCATTGGCGACCGCGTGACCGACGTGCAGCTTGCCAAAAATCTGGGGGCAAAAGCCATCCTCCTTGGCGACGAAAACCGCCGCGAGGAGCTTGCCGCGCAGGGCTTGTCCGAATGCTGCACGCTGGTTACCACAGACTGGATGAAGATATACGAGCGCCTGAAGTGCGAAACGCGCACCGCAACAGTATCCCGCACAACCGCCGAAACCGACGTTCGCGTCCGGCTTGATCTGGACGGCGGCGAAAAGTCGCAAATCGGCACGGGGCTTCACTTTTTCGACCACATGCTGGAGCAGATAGCGCGGCACTCGGGTTGCAGCTTGAGCATTGCCGCCAAGGGCGACCTGCACGTTGACGAGCATCACCTCATAGAAGATGTGGGGATTGTGCTGGGCGAAGCCATCTACAAGGCGCTGGGCAGCAAGCGCGGCGTTGAGCGCTACGGCTTTGTGCTCCCCATGGACGACTGTCTGGCGCAGGTGGCGCTGGACTTTGGCGGACGCGCGTGGCTGGTGTTCGACGCGGAGTTTAAGCGCGAAAAAATCGGCGATTTTCCCACCGAAATGATATACCACTTTTTCAAATCGCTGAGCGACGCCGCCAAGATGAACCTGAACGTAAAGGCGGAGGGCGAAAACGAGCACCACAAGCTGGAGGCTATCTTCAAGGCGCTGGCGCGCGCCATGAAAGCCGCCGTAAGGCGCGATGCGCTAAAGTATGAGCTGCCCTCAACCAAGGGAAAGCTGGAGTGAGTTAAAATCTAAGATATAGGTTGTCAATTAAGAATTATTAGCCAAAAACTAAACAGTGAAAACAACAACAAGCTACAGGCGGCTTTGCTGCGGGCTGGCGGCGTACTTTGCGTTTGCTCTTTCGCTTTGCGCTCAAAAGGTAAGCGTAGGCTTGTTTTTTGACATGCCGGTCAAGGCTGTAACGTTTACGGTGCAGAGCGGCAGCTACGCCGTTATTGTGGACGATACGCTGCTGGTTGCGGCAATCGACAAGGGCGCCTCCATGCAGCTGTTGAGCGGCAGCGGCGGCGTGAGGCTGCGCGTTTCGGGTGAAAGCATGGGCACGTTTTCCTCCGTAAAGGCAGTGGGCATGGGCGACGAGGGGCTTTTTTCCATCACCTGCCTCAACCCTCAGCGGCCTGCGCAAGCCTACGCCCAGCACGCCTTTGTTTGCAGCGCAAAGGACGGGAGCGGCTTGCTCATCGTCAACCAGCTCAACGAGCGCTTCTACCTGAGCGGCGTAGTGGAAGCCGAAACAGGCTGCACGGCAAGGCCCGAATTTTTCAAAACGCAGGCCATCCTCTCCCGCACCTACCTCTACGCGCACTTCAACCGGCACGGCAAAGACGGGTTTAACCTCTGCGACGGCGTGCACTGTCAGGCGTACAAAGGCTTGCTCACGCGCTGCCGCCGCATCCGCGCCGCAGTGGACGAAACCGAGGGAACAATTGTGATTGACGACAAAAAACGCCCCATAACGCCTTCGTTCCACGCCAACTGCGGCGGGCAAACTTGCCACTCCGAAAACGTGTGGCGCGAAAAGCTGCCCTACCTCCGCTCCGTAAAAGATCCGCATTGCAGATATCAGCAGGGGGCACAGTGGCAAAAGCGCATAGCGCTGGGCGAATGGCGCGACTACATGAGCCGGAACGGTATTCGCGTAAAAAATCCCAAGCAATTTGAGCTGGAGCAATCCCTGCGCAAGAAATACTACGAGGTGAACGGGAAAAAAGTAGAGCTCACCAAAATACGCCTGCGCTTTGGCTTGCGCTCCACTTTTTTTGACGTAAGGGTAAGCGGCAGCGACGTGCTGCTGACGGGCAGAGGCTACGGGCACGGCGTAGGCTTGTGTCAGGAAGGCGCCATGCAAATGGCGGAAAAGGGGATAGCGTGCGAAAACATTTTGCGGCACTACTACAAAAATACGAGCATCATCAACTTTAACCAAGCCCGCAGCACGCAGGCAATGCAGCAAGACAGCATGCTCTTTCTCTTCAACCCGTGGCGCAACGAAACGCCCGACACCACTACGTTTGTGGACGACGTTATAGGCCGAGACAGCGCTGCGCTGCAAGATTGAGGGCGAGAAAATTGCAAGTTGGAAATCTCATGATTTTCATCTAATTTTGCGGGGTGGAACAGATAACCTCTTTGCAAAATCCGCGCGTTAAAAGCGTGCTGGCGCTCATGGAAAAGCCCCGCGAACGTCGCCGGAGCGGCTTGTTTGTGGTGGAAGGCGCGCGCGAAGCGAGCTTGGCGGTGCAGGGGGGCTACTGCCTGCAAACGCTCTTTGTATGCCGCGAAATTTGGGGCGAAAGCCGCCCTCTACCCCGCGCAGCGCAATGCTTTGAAACCTCGCCTGCCGTGTTTGCAAAGTTGGCGTATCGCGACGGCAGCGACGGCTTGCTGGCGGTGGTAGAGCAAAAGAAGCTGCTGCCGGAAAGCTTGCAGCTGCCCCAAAATCCGTTCATCATTGTGCTCGAAGCGGTAGAAAAGCCGGGCAACCTTGGCGCCATTCTCCGCACCGCCGATGCCGCCGGCGCCAACGCCGTGATAGTCTGCGACCCGCAGTGCGACGTGTTCAACCCAAACGTGGTGCGCTCAAGCGTAGGCTGCCTGTTCACCTGTCAGGTGGCGTGCTGCACGTCGGGCGAGGCGCTGGAGTTTTTGCAAAAGCGAAAGATAAAAACGCTCGCCGCCGCGCTCCAATCGGCAGCGTGGTACCACGAAACCGACATGCGCGAAGCCTGCGCCGTTGTAATGGGCGCCGAAGCCGACGGGCTGACGGACTTCTGGCTGCGCTCCGCCGATGCTCGGGTCAAAATTCCCATGCGCGGCGCCATCGACTCGCTCAACGTGTCGGTGGCAACGGCCATTATCACGTTTGAGGCCATGCGGCAGCGGGGATTTAGGAGCGCGGACAATATTTTGTAACACCATAAAAATGATGACTAAAAAAATGAGAAATGTACTGTTTTGGATAGCCGCCGCTGTTGTGGCGGGTTCGTGCGCCGCCCGCACGGGCAATCTGGAGGTGGGCGACGAAATGCCTGCGTTTGGCGTGGCGGATACAGCCACTTCCCGCAGCTTTCTCGGCAAGCCGAGCCTCATCGTATTTTTTGCCACGTGGTGCCCCGGCTGCCAAATGGAGCTGCCGCAGGTGCAGGCGCTTTACGAAAAATACGGCAAAAGCGGCAAAGTTGCCGTTGCAGGATTTGCTCGCGAGCAAACCTCCGCCGAGGTGGATTCGCTGTGGCAGCAGCAGGCGTTTACCTTCCCCGCCTACCCCGACCCTCAGCGTGAAATTTACGCGCTGTTTGCCCAAAAAACCATTCCGCGATGCTACCTCTTTGACGCCTCCGGCAAGCTGGTGTACAAGTCCGAAGGCTACTCGCCGGAGCAGGTGAGCGAATTGCTCCAAGCTGTTGAGCAGGTAACGACGTCGCTCTAAAAAAAACAGTATAATCCGATGCTTTCCGATTTTTACCCATCAAGCGTGTTTAAGTTTTGCCCTTTTTGCGGGGCAAAAGAGTTTGTGTGGGACGGCGCAAAGTCGCACACCTGCGGCGCGTGCCGCCACAGGCTGTACGTCAATGAGGCTGCGGCAACCGTTGCCCTCATTGTCAACGCGCAGGGCGAGCTGCTCTTTGTGCGCCGCCGCAGCGACCCCGCCAAGGGCACGCTCGACCTGCCGGGCGGCTTTGTGGATGTGGGCGAAACGGCCGAGCACGCCGTCGTTCGCGAGGTAAAGGAGGAGCTGAACTTGGAGGTGAGCGGGCTGCAATTTTTCGGGTCGTTCCCCAACCGCTACCTTTTCGGCGGGGTGGTTTACTTTACGCTCGACCTCGTGTTTGTCTGCACCGTTCACGACTTCTCGCCCCTCTGCGCCGCCGACGACGTTGACGCCTGCATGTTCATTGCCCCGCAAAAGGTAAGCGTTGAGCAAATCGGTTTGGAGTCAATAAGGGAAGTTGTGAAGAGGTATGCCGGAGTTAGTGAATAACGAATAGTGAATAGCGTCACGTTCTGAAAAAAGTTGACGATTTCGTGCTGAGTTTTGCTTGTTGATTTTTCAATTTTAATTATCTAAAAAAATGCTGAATAAAATCCATACGGTTCTGTTTCTATCCTACTTTATGGTGGCGGCGCCGGTGCTGGTGCTGCTATCGGCGGTGCTGTTTGTGCTTTGCTGGCCGTTTGACCGGAAGCGAAAGGTGCAGCACCGGTTTACCACCTTTATCGCTAAGCAACACTTTTTTTTCCTGCCGTTTTGCAGGGTGGTAGTGAAGGGTAGGGAGTACGCAGCCAAGGGGCAGCCCTACGTGATAACCTCCAACCACCAATCAATGCTGGACATTTTGCTGCTCCACCACGTCCCGCTGTACTTTAGGTGGGTATCCAAGAGAGAGGTGTACCGCCTGCCGCTTGTTGGGCAGCTGCTGTGGCTGCGCGGCGATATGTGCATCAAGCGCGGCGACTCCAAGAGCGCGCGAAAAATGATGCAAGATTGCTCCGATTTTCTCCGGAAGGGCATTTCCGTTATGATGTTTCCCGAGGGGACGCGCTCCAAAACCGGACAGATAGGGCGATTTAAGGGGGGTGCATTTGCGCTGGCCAAGTCCGGCAACGTCGCCATTCTTCCCGTTGCCATTGATGGCACTCGCTCGTTTTTTGGCGGTAAAGGTTGGTGGTTCAACGCCCGGCAGCTGTTTCAGGTAACCATCATGCCGCCCATTTCGGTCGAAGAGGTAGCCCGTACCGACGTCAACGCGCTGCAGGAAAAGGTGCACGAGCTGATATGCGCCGAGCACAGCCGAATGTTGGCTATATCAACCCCGACGCCTTGAAGAGGTAAATCCCAAGCGTAATGGTAAAGACGGAGAGCAGCGAGGTGAGCAGCAAAATACCGGCGGCAAGATCTGCGTCGGCGTCCATCTTGCTTGCCATGATGTAGCTTGCCACGGCGGTGGGCATGCCAAACAGCACAAACAGCACCAGCAAATCTTCTCCGCTAAACCCGAGCGCGTTGCGCAAAAGGTACGCAGTTCCTACAAGAATAAGCGGGCTTGCCGCCAGCTTTATGGCGGTGGCGGCGAGTATCTTCGGCAGCCCCTTCAGCATGGTGCGCGAGCTTATGGACGCGCCGATAGCCAGCATGGCCAAAGGATTTGCAAGCTCCGCCAAATACCGCACGGTAGTGGCAACAAGCTTGGCGTCCGGACTCGTGAACAGCGGAATGCGGAAAAGCGAAAAGGGTAGCCCCAGCAAAATACCAATGATGAGCGGGTTGCGAGCAATGCTCGTGGCGGCTTTGCGTACGCTGCCGCTTTGAGGATGGCGGCTGCGGAACGTCAGCAGCGCCACCGACAAAATGTTGTAGGCAGGTATCGCAAACGCGGTGAGCAAAATTCCCTTGCCCGTATGCCCCAGAATGTTGGTGATGAGCATTAAGCCCATTATGGCGTAGTTTCCTCTGAATGCCCCCTGCACAAACGCGCCGATGGCGGCTTTATCCTTGATAAAAAGCTCTGCGCCTGCCCACGTCAGGGCAAAGGTGAGCGCTGTGCCGCCCACGCCGTAAATGACAAACAAAGGATGAAAAACCTGCGCTATGGTTGCCTGCGCCATTTCGCGAAACAGCAGGGCCGGAAATGCTACGTTGAAGGCAATGGTGCTGATGGCGCCCACCACGCTTTGCGGCAGCACGCCTTGCCTCTTGAGAAGCCAGCCTACCCCAATGAGCAGAAAAATGGGAAATACGCTGTTGATGCTGAAAAGAAAAGCGGACATGGCAAATTTTAGGTTCAGGAGTTCTACAATGCTGCCGGTTGCGCTGCCTTATTGAGCTTGCAGCAGCATCAGGTCGGCTAAGGCGATGGCGGTTGCCGCCTCCAGCACCACCGGCACGCGGAGCGCAATGCAGGCGTCGTGCCGTCCTCGAATGCGCAGCTCGTCAACCTTGCCCTTTTCAAAGTCAAACGTTTGCTGGGGAGCGCTGATGCTCGCCGTAGGCTTTACCGCCACGCGCAGTACAATATCGTTGCCGTTGCTGACGCCGCCGTTGACGCCTCCTGCGTGGTTGGTTTCGGTTTTGCCGCACGGCGATACAATGGGGTCGTTGTGCTCGCTGCCGCGCTGCCGCGTCGCCGCAAAGCCGCTGCCGAACTCCACCCCGCGAACTCCCGGAATGGCAAACACGGTGTGGCTCACGAGCGACTCCAGCGAGTCAAAAAAAGGCTCTCCCCAGCCAACGGGCACGTTGCCGACCACGCACTCCAGCAGCCCTCCGAGCGAATCGCCCTTAGCCATAGCCTCCTCCAGCGCTGCCTCGTGCTCGCCGTACTTGGCGCCGCCTATCTCCAGAATGGTGGAGGTTACGGTAACGCTGCCCAGCAATTTTTTGGCAATCACGCCCGCCGCAACCAAGCCAAGGGTAAGCCGTCCGGAAAAGTGGCCGCCGCCGCGGTAGTCGGCGTGGCCGCCAAACTTGTGCGCTGCAACAAAGTCGGCGTGGCCGGGGCGGGGTTGGGAGAGCAAGCCGGCGTAGTCGCCGGAGCGGGTGTTTTCGTTTTGGAAAATAATGGTGATGGGCGCTCCCGTTGTTTTGCCCTCAAACACGCCGGAAATCACCTCCGGCGCATCGCGCTCGATGCGGGCTGTGGTGCCGTGCGCTCCGCTGCGGCGGCGTTGCAGGTCTAAGGCGAAGTCGGGCTGCTGCAGGGCGACGCCTGCCGGGCAGCCGTCAACGCAAACGCCCACGCACGCGCCGTGCGACTCTCCAAAGAGGCTTACCCTGAATTTACGGCCGAAAGTATTCATGAAGTGATTTTTTGTTTAGTGGAAAAGCGCTACGCTTGGAAG
>JAISLN010000039.1 GCA_031290835.1 Prevotellaceae bacterium | reverse complement strand
TTTAGCGATAAAGAGGATAGCTTTTCGTGTATCTTGAGCAAGTAGCTATTTGGAACACCTTGAATGCTCTTTTGCACCTTAGCCGATAGGATTACTTTATACGGCTCCATTACTTCAGCCCGCGCCTTTTGTATTCTTTTTGCATGAACTCTTCGAGGGGAACATACTCTCCCTTTTCATTCTTTGCAGCCTCTACCTCCAAGCCGTCCAAAAAGTCTTGCAGCAGCTCGTTCTCGCCGTGCACGTCCAAGTCAACCTGCACGTAGCGGCGACCCGTAGCATTCCCGTATTTTATTCCCAATATTTGCTCCATGGCACAACGTATAGCTTATGTTACGTCGGCAAATATACAACTTTTTTTCATGCTGGCTATACAATTGCTTGTTTACTTCAGGGTAAATGCACGAAAAAGTGCATTTTTAGCAAAATGCTAATAGTCACTGCTTTAATAAACCGCATTTTTATTATTTTTAGAACCATTCTAAGAGTGCAGAAATTGATTGTAATTTGATATTCAGCAAATAAAAATTTGAAAAATTTTAGATGCCTTTGCCCTGTGCATAGCCTACCCTTGCTTGTACGAATGAACAAAAAATTGTACTTTTGTCATTTTCAACTCAAAATCTTAAGATGAAGAAAGCAATTATTACCGGTATTACGGGGCAGGACGGCTCCTACCTAGCGGAGCTGCTGCTGTCCAAGGGCTACACGGTGCACGGCATCAAGCGCCGCACATCGCTGTTCAACACCGACAGGATAGACCACCTCTACCAAGACCCCCACGAGCAAAACATCCGCTTTGCGCTGCACTACGGCGACCTGAGCGATTCGATGAACATTACCCGCATTGTGCAGGAGGTGCAGCCCGACGAAATTTACAACCTTGGCGCCATGTCGCACGTCAAGGTGAGCTTTGAAACGCCCGAATACGCCGCCGACGTGGACGGCGTGGGGACGCTGCGCCTGCTGGAGGCCGTGCGCCTGCTGGGGCTGACCGGAAAAACAAAAATTTATCAGGCCTCCACCTCCGAGCTTTACGGGCTGGTGCAGGAAATTCCGCAGCGGGAGTCAACGCCGTTTTACCCCCGCTCGCCCTACGCCTGCGCCAAGCTCTACGCCTACTGGATAACGGTGAACTACCGCGAAGCCTACGGCATGTACGCCTGCAACGGCATCCTATTTAACCACGAATCACCGCTGCGCGGCGAAACCTTTGTAACCCGAAAAATTACGCGCGGCGCGGCGCGCATTGCCCTCGGCCTGCAGGATTGCCTCTACATGGGAAACATCGACGCTAAGCGCGACTGGGGGCACGCCAAAGACTACGTCCGCGCCATGTGGCTCATGCTGCAACAGGAAAAACCGGAGGACTACGTTATCGCCACGGGCACAACAACGCCCGTGCGCGACTTTATCCACATGGCTTTTGCCGAGCTGGGCATAGCGCTGGAGTTTGAGGGAAAAGGCGTGGATGAGGTGGCAAGAATAAAATCGTGCAGCAACAGCGAGTATCAGGTGGAGAAAGGAAAAATAGTGCTGCGCATCAACCCCAAGTACTACCGCCCAACGGAGGTGGAGCTGCTCATTGGCGACCCAACCAAGGCAAAGAGGCAGCTGGGGTGGAAGCCGGAGTACGACCTAAAGGCGCTGGTAAAGGACATGATGGAGAGCGACATTGCGCTGTTTAAGCGCGATAAATACCTCCTTCAGGGCGGACACAAAATCCTGAACCAGCATGAGTAGCAGCATACAACCTAATTAGCATAATCATTATCATGGAAAAAAGTGCAAAAATATACGTTGCCGGGCATAACGGCATGGTGGGGTCGGCGCTCGTGCGAAGGCTGCAAAAAGACGGCTACGAAAACTTGGTGCTGCGCTCGTCGGGGCAGCTCGATTTGCGCAACCAGCAGGCGGTGGCCGATTTTTTTGCGCAGGAACGGCCGGAGTACGTTTTTCTTGCCGCCGCAAAGGTGGGCGGCATCGTGGCCAACAGCCTCTACCGCGCCGAGTTTATCTACGACAACCTCATCATGGAGGCAAACGTTATCCACCAAAGCTACCGGCGCCACGTAAAGAAGCTAATGTTTCTCGGCTCTTCGTGCATCTACCCCAAGCTGGCGCCGCAGCCGCTCAGGGAGGAATACCTGCTCACGGGCGAGCTGGAGCCTACCAACGAGCCCTACGCCATTGCAAAAATTGCGGGCATAAAGCTGTGCGACGCCTACCGGGCGCAGTACAGGTGCAACTTTATCAGCGTAATGCCGACAAATTTGTACGGGTTTCACGACAGCTACAACTTGGAGAAATCGCACGTGCTGCCGGCGCTGATACGCAAAATGCAGCTGGGAAAATATCTGGAGGAAAACGACTGGAGCAGCCTCCGCTCCAACCTCGACCGCGACCCCATTGAGCGCGTCAGCGGCCGGCGCAGCGACAGCGATATTTGCAGCATACTTGCCAAGTACGGTATCCGGCGCAGCGACGACGGTAGCGTACAGGTAACGCTGTGGGGCACGGGGGCGCCGCTGCGCGAATTTCTGCACGTTGACGACCTTGCCGACGCCTGCGTTTTTTTGATGAAGACCTACAACGAGGCGGGGCTGGTAAACATTGGCTGCGGCGAAGACCTCTCCATAAGGGAGCTGGCCGAGCTGGTAAAGGAGTTGGTGGGCTACCGCGGCGCCATTGTCTGGGACGCCTCAAAACCCGACGGCACGCCGCGCAAGCTGATGTGCGTAGAAAAACTCACAAACCTCGGCTGGACTGCCAAAATAGGCTTGCGGGAGGGCATAAAGAGCATTCTGTAATTCTGTAAATTTTCATTATCGGTTGTTGCTCAAAAGTATATGTCTTTGTGCCACGATAGCCTAAAAAGACGTTGAGCGAGAAAAACCGCTCTCACTTTTGCCGCACAAATACGTGTATGGGGACGCCGCAGAAGTTGTACTGCTCGCGTAGCTTGTTCTCCAAAAATCGCTTGTAGGGCTCCCGAACGTACTGCGGCAGGTTGCAGAAGAATGCAAACGCCGGCGAGGGCGACGAGAGCTGCGTAACGTACTTTATCTTTACGTGCTTGCCTTTTATGGCGGGGGGAGGGTAGGCCTCTATCACGGGCAGGATGGCTTCGTTGAGCTTGGCGGTGGGTATGTGCTGCCGCCGGTTTTTGTACACCTCTGCGGCGGCGTTGGCTACGTCCATGAGGCGCTGCTTTTCGGTAACGGAGGTGAAGATGACGGGCACGTCGCTAAAGGGCGCCAGCCGCTTTTGTATGCCCTCGCGGTAGCGCTTCATGGTGTTGCTGTCTTTTTCCACCAAATCCCACTTGTTTACCGCCACCACGCAACCCTTGCTGTTGCGCACAATTAGCCCAAATATGTTGAGATCTTGCGCCTCTACGCCCTGCGTTGCGTCAATCATCAGGACGCACACGTCGGCGCGCTCTATGGCGCGAATGGTGCGCATGACGGAGTAGAACTCCAGATCTTCGTGCACCTTGCCTTTTTTGCGCAGCCCCGCCGTGTCCACGAGGTAAAAATCGTGCCCAAACTTGTTGTAGCGCGACAGCAGCGCGTCGCGGGTGGTGCCGGCAATGGGCGTTACGATGTTGCGCTCTTCGCCCAGCAGCGCGTTGGCAATGGACGATTTGCCCACGTTGGGCTTGCCCACAATGGCTATGCGCGGCACGTCCTCGTCGTTTGCGGCGTCGGAGTCGGGGGAGAGGTGCAGCACCGCTTCGTCGAGTATTTCGCCGGTGCCGCTGCCGTTCATGGCGCACACGCAGTACGGCGCACCGAGCCCCAGCTTGTGGAACTCGTGCGCGTCGTAAATGCGGTTGTGGTTGTCCACCTTGTTGACTACCAGCAGCACTTTTTTGTTCGACCGGCGGAGGAGCGCGGCTACCGCGTCATCGTAGTCGGTAATACCGGAGGTAACGTCCACCATGAACAGGATAACGTCGGCTTCGCCAATGGCGGCGAGCACCTGCTTGCGAATTTCTTGCTCAAAGGCGTCGCCGGAGTTGACGGCGTAGCCGCCGGTGTCTATTACCGAAAATGTTTTCCCGTTCCAGTCGCTTTTGCCGTAGTGACGGTCGCGCGTTACGCCGGACTGCTCGTCGACAATGGCCTGCCTGCCGCCCACCAGCCGGTTGAACAGCGTACTTTTCCCAACGTTGGGACGACCTACTATGGCTACAATACCCATCAGCTTTAGTGTTTGCTAATTGTCAGGTTGCGTGTGCGCTACTTCAGCGCGTTCCTCATGATTGGCTCAACTTCTTTGTCAAAGTCGCTGGAGTTGGCAAGAATGGTTCCCTCCGGCGATACAAAAATGTAGGTGGGGAAGGCGGAAATACAGAACAGCTCTTTTACTGCCGGATGGTCGTACAGGTTGGCGTGCGTCCACGCCAGCTCGTCTTTTTGGATGGCTTTTTTCCAGCTTTCGTGGTTTTGGTCCCACGCAAGCCCGAGCATCAGCAGGTTTTTGCTCTTGTATTCGTTGTAGAGCTTCACCAGCTTGGGGCTTGCCTTTCGGCACCATGAGCACCATGACCCCCAGAAGTCCAGCAGCAGGTATTTCCCCTTAAAGTCGGCGGAGGATATGGCTTTTCCGTCGATGTCTGTTACCGTAAAGTCGGGCAGCTGTGCTCCGGCGGCCACCAAGGTGCGCTTGTCGATATTTTTCTTTATCATTTTGCCGTAAGTGGATTGCTGCAGCTCGGGCGTAAATGCGTCGTACTGCGCCTGCACCTCTTTCAGCGTTGCCCACTGCGAGGTGGAGACGTATAGGTAGGCGGCGTACATCACGTCGGGATGATTTTTGATAAACGCCACCTCTTCCACCTCCAGCAAGCCAGCCAGACGGCTAAACTCTTCGTTGAACTTCTTTTCCGCCGCCGTATCGCGTTGCAGCTCGGCCTGCCTCACAGAGTCCGACGCCGCCATAACCGCTTTGTAGAGGCTGTCCATCACGTGCGCGTAGGCTTTTACGATTTTGTTGTCGTAAAATCCGCCGCTCACCACCGGTGCGTAGGTGAAGTCGGCAGCGTCGCCCTGTAGCGTCAGCTTGTCGGACGCCGACGAGAGGTCTATCATTTTGGAACGCCGACGGAGCGCCGTATCTGACGGAAAATAGTACAGATCTGCGCTGTATGGAGCATGGGCGAGCGAGCGCTCAAAGTAAAAGCTGTTTTTTTGGGTTACGGCAACCGTATCGTCCGCCACGAGCTGACGCTCAAAGTCGTAAATGTGCACAACTATCGTATCGCCGGCTTGCAAACCGGTTATGCTGCCCCTGATAACGAGCTTATCGGAGGATGAAGTGCAGGTTGACAGGCACAGCATTCCCGCTACGCAAGCCAAAGGGATTATAATCTTTCTCATTTCAATTGTTGTTAAATTATATTAAAAATTAATTGGTAAAATTGCTACATGCCCGGCAAAGTTAGCTGAAAATTGCGGATTTTCCAAGCGCGTGCAGCGAAAAGTGCTGATAATTATATTTTTTGGTACTTGCTAACGTACACAACCCGCTATATTTTACAGAGTTCTTTATATTTTACACCAAAGCGCACGTTTTTATTTTCTAATTCGTTATCTTTGCAGCCCTCAAATAAAAAAATTGCAAGCATCATGACTACTTCCGTGCGCTACCGGCACATCATTGAATGGTTCAAATCCAACGTTCCCGTGGCCGAGAGCGAGCTGCGCTACCGCAGCCCCTACGAGCTGCTGGTAGCCGTAATCCTGTCGGCGCAGTGCACCGACAAGCGCGTGAACATGGTTACGCCGGAGCTCTTCGAGGCCTTTCCCTCGGCGGAAAAGCTGGCGCAGGCGGAGGTGAGCGAAATTTACGAGTACATCAAATCTATCTCCTACCCCAACAACAAGGCCAAAAACCTGAAGGGCATGGCAGAAATGCTTGTGAGCCGCTTTGGTAGCGTTGTCCCCGACGACGTGGACGAGCTGCAGCTCCTGCCCGGCGTGGGGCGCAAAACGGCCAACGTCATTGCCGGCGTGGTGTACAACAAGCCCACCATTGCCGTTGATACGCACGTTTTTCGCGTGGCAAAGCGGCTGGGGCTGGCGCCCTCAACCAGCAAAACCCCGCTTGAGGTGGAGCAACGGCTCACCGCGCACATCCCCCCGGAGCTGCGCCCCATTGCCCACCACTGGCTCATCCTGCACGGGCGCTACACCTGCACCGCGCGCCGGCCAAAGTGCGAAGAGTGCGGGCTGACTACATGGTGCAGACTGTATAATCGTTAGGAAATTCCGTAATTTCTGCTATATTTGTAATACGATGATTTGTGCTAACAAGTAAAACAGGAATGAATATGGATAAAAAAATAAAAATAGGGCTATTTGGCTTTGGTAAGACGGGAAAAATCGTGGCGCAGGAGATTATGCAGGATAGGCAGGTTGATTTTGCGTGGGTTGTGCGCCGTACCAAAGCGACCAACCACAAGTATGCCAGCCGATTGCTTGGCTATGAGCGCGACGCCACCCCCATCTTTTCGGTTGACCGGATAGGCGAAGATTTTTTCAGGCAGAACCCTGTTGATATTATCATTGATTTTTCGGGCGTATCGGGCTACAAAAGTTACGCGGCGGCGCCCATGCTCGGCATCAAAATTATTTCGGCCATATCCAAGCTGGAGCAGGCCACCATTGACGTGCTAAAGGCCTACTCGGAGCACAGCGCGGTGCTCTACTCCCCCAACATTACGCTTGGCGTAAACTTTTTGCTCGTTGCCTCGCAGGTGCTGCAGAGCATTGCGCCCCACGCCGATATTGAGATTATTGAGGAACATTTTCGCGACAAGAAAGGGGTGTCGGGGACGGCGCTCAAGATAGCCGGCATACTTGGGCTCGAAAATACGCGCCACGTGAACTCTGTGCGCGTGGGAGGCATTGTTGGCAAGCACGAGGTGATTTTCGGCTTGCCCAACCAGACCATTCGGCTGGTGCACGAAAGCATCAGCCGGGGAGCGTTTGGGCAGGGCGCACTTTTTGCCGCAAAGTGGCTGTGCGACAAGCCACCAGGATTCTACTCCATGGAGCAAATCATTTCCGATATGTTTAAGCAGAATATTCCGGTGTACTGAAAGGGTAGGGTAGGGGATGAAGGCAATGTCGGCAGTGATTTACAAAATTACAGAATTTACAGGAAAGCCCCTCAGTGCTTCTCTGTGAACCTCTTTCCTCTTTCCTTTTTCTCTTTGTAAGTTATTATTACACAGGTGAAATACGGAGGTTTCACAGAGAGGCACAGAGGTATTTTGCTTTTCCACCGGTATCTGAAAATCTCCTGCGGTAAAGACATATCCCGTTGCAAACCGGTTAATGCTATTTCTTACTATTTCAGTCATTTATATTTGTTTTTCTTGGCTGTACAAGGTGCAAAATATTTTCATGTTTTCTCCGGAAAAAAACCTGAAAATATTGCTCAAGCTTATTTGCGCATTGATAGCCGACAAATTGTACTAAGCACGCGAGGCCGAAAGCCCCACAAAAAACCACCCTATGCCAAATGGTTACACGGTGGTAATAGCATAAAAAAGCCGGACAACGGAATTTGCTTCCGTTGTCCGGTTTTCAGCTCATCGAATTTTTGATTTCGGGCTTTGCGCTTAATCGTTCAGCGAAAAGCGCCTAAACGCCGTTACCGTTGCATCTTTGTCAACGCTTTTGAGGTAAGCCTCTACGCTTATCTTGGCGTCCTTGATAAAATCCTGCGCCAGCAGGGTGCTGTCTTTGAAGAAGCGGTTGAGCTTTCCCTGCGCAATTCTTTCTATCATGGCTTCGGGCTTACCGTCTAACTTGGCTTGCTCGCGGCCGATCTGCAGCTCCTTTTCCTGAACTTCCTTCGGGCAGTCGTCCTTGCTGACCGAAACGGGGTTCATGGCGGCTACCTGCATGGCAACGTCCTTTGCCGCCTCAAGCGGCAGCGACTTGCCGAACGCCACCAACGACGACACCTTGCCGTTCATGTGGTTGTAGGGCGTTAGCTGCGCACCCTCGAGCTTGTCGTAGTAGGCCACCTGATGCTTTTCGCCGGTTTTGCCCGTTTGCTGCGAAATCAGCTCAGCAACGGTTGCGCTGTCCAGCTTGAGGTTGAGTAGCGCCTCCGTGTCGGCGGGTAGGTTAGCCAGCGCTGCATCGGCAATTTTTTTTGCCAGCGCCTGAAACTCTTCGGTTTTTGACACAAAATCGGTTTCGCAGCCAAGGCATATCAGGATACCCTTTGTTGCATCTGCCGAAATTTTTGCAATTGCAGCGCCTTCTTTCGTTTCGCGGTCGGCGCGCTTGCTGGCAACCAGCTTGCCTTTTTCGCGTATTATTTCTTGCGCACGGTTAAAATCGCCGTTGGCTTCCACCAGCGCGTTTTTACAGTCCATCATTCCGCTGCCCGTCATCTGGCGCAGCTTTGCAACATCTGATGCTTTAATTTCCATGGTCGTTTTCTCCTTATATTTTAATTTTGCGGCTTTACTCTTCTGCTTTTGCTTCAGCAACAACTTCAACTTCTGTTTCAGCTCCTTTTGCGCCTTCTTTTTTTGCAGCTGTTTCCTCTTTTTTTGCAGCCGCAACTTTTTCCGTCTTCGATTTACGCGCCCTCAGCCGGGTATTTTTTTCGCGCCCCTCTTCACCCTCCGATTTTGCGGAATCTTCCTTTTCTTCCTTGTCTTTTTCCAGCTTGCGCTCCTCTGTTCCCTCCTGAATGGCGTTGCACATAACCTCCACAATGTAGGCAATGGACTTGGTTGCGTCATCGTTGGCGGGAATAACGAAGTCAACGAGGGTAGGGTCGCAGCAGGTGTCCACCATGGCGATTAGCGGAATGTTCAGCCGGTTTGCCTCGCGCACGGCGTTGGCTTCCTTTTGAATATCTACTACAAAAATGGCGGCGGGCAGGCGCGATAGGTCGGCAATGCTACCCAAGTTTTTTTCGAGCTTTGCTCGCTGGCGCGTAATTTGCAGGCGCTCGCGCTTGGAGAGGTTGTTGAATGTCCCGTCGGTGCTCATCCTGTCGATTTGCGACATTTTTTTCACCGCTTTGCGAATGGTGGGGAAGTTGGTAAGCATACCGCCCGGCCAGCGCTCGGTAACGTAGGGCATACCTGTTTTGGCTACGTTTTCGGCAACAATATCTTTGGCCTGCTTTTTGGTGGCCACAAAGAGCACTTTCCTGCCGGACTTGGCAATTTGCTTGAGCACCGAAGCGGCTTCGTCAATTTTTACAATGGTTTTGTGCAAGTCTATGATGTGAATCCCGTTTTTCTCCATAAAGATGTACGGAGCCATTTTGGGGTTCCACTTGCGCTTGAGGTGTCCAAAGTGGACGCCGGCTTCGAGAAGCTGTTCAAAATTTGTACGTGGCATTTTTTTGTTTATGTTTAAAGAAAAATTTATTTTTAAACCTCACTCATCAACCTGCCGGTAGCAAAAAGAATTTTTGGTCTTGCAGGTTTTTTCGCGGTCGAACAACGGCGCAGTAGCAACCAAAAATGTTTGCTTGTGGTTGGTCTGCGCTGTTTTTAATTCTTCCGTGCTTTGCTTTAGCTTGTTTTTTTCCGAAATAGTGTGGAGAAAGTTGCTAACGCTTGCTGAACTGGAAGCGCTTGCGTGCGCCCGGGCGTCCCGGTTTTTTACGTTCTACCTCGCGCGGGTCGCGGGTGAGCAGGCCGTTTGCCTTGAGCAGCGGGCGATAAGCTTCCTTATCCACCTCGCACAGCGCGCGTGAAATGGCAAGGCTCAGCGCTCCGGCTTGCCCTGTAATGCCGCCTCCGTCGAGGTTGACCTTAATATCGTATTTACCTTCGTTGCCCGTGAGCACCAAAGGTTGCGTAACCACGTACTGCAAAATTCCCGACGGGAAGTAGTCTGCCAACTCGCGGTTGTTGATGGTAATTTTTCCGCTCCCTACGCTCAAGTAAGCACGGGCAATTGCGGATTTTCTTCTTCCGATAGCGTTTATAGCTGCTGTTGCCATTATCTAATATTATTTACCTGATTTCACTTACTTTTATTTCCGTAGGCTTTTGTGCCTCGTGCGGGTGGCTTGCGCCCTCATACACGTGGAGGTTGCGAAACTGCTCTGCGCCCACGCGGGTTTTGGGGAGCATGCCCTTCACTGCTTTTTCTACCACTGCGCACGGCTTCTTTTTCAGGAGCGCGGCGGGCGTTGTAAAGCGCTGTCCACCGGGGTATCCGGTATGGTGAACGTACTGCTTGTCGGTCATCTTATCGCCGGTAAAGCGGATTTTTTCGGCGTTGATGATAATTACGTTGTCGCCGCAATCCACGTGCGGCGTAAAACCGGGCTTGTTTTTTCCGCGCAGCACGTAGGCTACCGTTGCGGCCAAACGCCCCACCACTTCGTTGGTAGCGTCCACCAACACCCAATTCTTTTGCACCGTTGCCGCGTTTTGCGATACGGTTTTGTAGCTCAAAGTATCCATGGTAAGCCTGTCAAAATATTCTATGTATTATACTTACAAATAAAAAGTGGTGCTTTTCAATGCCTATATGCCTCCACTTTTAGGGGTTGCAAAGATAGCTCTTATTTTTGAATTGCAAAAAATTCAACAAATTTTTTTTTTGCCTTGTAGCGCAAGCGCTGAATTTGAGCGTGAGAGGTTGCAGCAACAGCCTCTCAACAATTTTGTTTTTTTTGATTTGAGCGGAAAAATCGCTGATTTTCAATGGTTTATAGAAATGATTTGCAGCTTTCCTGCCGTATTTTCAGCTGCTTGCAGAGCGTGCGAAAGCTGAATTTTATATCTTTGCAAAACATTACGAACGATTTATATTTTAGAAAAAAATGATTAAGAAAATATTGCAGGCGGGATACAACCAAGTGAAAGTAGAGCCGGCGGGCGCTTTTCTATGCAATTTCGCCCTGATGCTGGTGGTTTACTACCTATGCCGGATTTTTTTCTTTTGGGCGAATAAAAGCTACTATCCCGATATGACATTCAGCCATTTTATCACCTTGTTGCAGGGTGGTTTTCAATTTGATATATCTGCTTTGGCCTACACCAACTCGCTATATTTGCTCATGCAGCTTATCCCGTTTCGGTTTAGGTACAAAAGAGGTTACCAAAATGCGGCAAAATGGGTTTTCGTCACGCTGAACAGCATTGCCATCATTGCCAATTGCATAGAT
>JAISLN010000038.1 GCA_031290835.1 Prevotellaceae bacterium | reverse complement strand
TATGCGGAATCGTTTGACAAAGCCGATGGCGTGTTCATTGGCAACTCTCGTGCGTGCGACAGCCCGGTTCTCCAACTTCTCTTGCTTCGACAGCGGATGAAATTTTGATTTTTTGTGCGGTAGCTCTGAGTTTGAATGCAACTTTTTTATGCCAAGATAGCCGCTATCGGTTTTGACGCCGGTTGTTTTAGCAAAATGCGTTTTCGATTCGCAGAACAGCTTGAAGTCATGCTTTTTGCCGGCTGCAAATGCCGTGCAGATTATTCGCCTGTCCTTTTTGTCAACCAACACCTGCGTTTTCATCGTGTGCCGTTTTTTCTTACCGCTATACCACCTCCGCTGTTTTTTTGGGGGCGTTCGCACGGGGTTTCGGTTGCGTCAAGCAACACCACTTCGTACTGTACATCGCTTCTAGCTAGCGCTTTTTTGCCGGGCAAATGAAAGCGTCCATCCTTTATGAGCGTATCTTCAACCCACCTCACCGCACGGAATAGGTTGCTCTCTGAAATGCCGAAATCGGCGGCGATGTGAGCGTATGTACGGTATTCCCGTAAATATCCCAGCGTCGCCAACAGCATGTCCTCTATGCTTAATTTCGACGAACGACCGCCGCGGCCGTGTTTAGCTGCGTAGGCCTTGACCAATAGCGCTACCATGCCCGAGAATGTGTCGGGCTTTACTCCGGTTAAGCGGCGAAATTCTTCCGGCTTGTAGCTTTTGATGTTATCGTATCTCATCTTGCAAAGATACTTCAATTATTTTAGTTTTACAAGAAGTCTGCTGCTTTGGGGGATTGAGCTGCAATGTGGGTTAACGTGACCACTACATCATTCTGCGGGCTTTTTTGGCGAGGCTGTTGGCAAAAACAAACTCGTTGAGCTCCACGTTTTCCGCATCCAGAATATCGTTTTTGGTGCCCTCCCACCACTTTTTGCCGCTGTGAAGAAAAATCACCTTGTCGCCTATTTCCATTACCGAGTTCATATCGTGCGTGTTGATGATGGTGGTAATGTTGTTTTCTACGGTAATTTCCTTGATGAGCGCATCTATCAGGATGGCCGTTTTGGGGTCGAGCCCGGAGTTGGGCTCGTCGCAAAAGAGGTACTTTGGCTTGAGCGAAATAGCCCGCGCAATGGCAGCCCGCTTTTGCATGCCGCCGCTCAGCTCCGAAATGCGCAGCGCTCGCGCACCGAGAAGGTTTACGCGCTCAAGGCAGGCGTGCGCACGGTCGCGCTGCTCGCCCTTGCTCATGCCCGAAAACAGGGCAAGCGGAAACATCACGTTCCCCTCCACCGTGGCAAAGTCAAACAGCGCACCGCTTTGGAAGAGCATCCCGATTTTCCGCCGCATTTCGCTGCGCTGGCGGTGCGAAAGGGCGGCGTACTCCATGTCGTGAAACCACACCTCGCCGCTGTCCACCCCGTGCAGCCCCACGAGGCACTTGAGCAGCACCGTTTTGCCCGACCCGCTTTGGCCAATGATGAGGTTGGTTTTGCCCTCCTCAAACGTTGCCGAAATGTCCTCCAGCACGTATTTTCCGTTGAAGGATTTGTATATGTTTTTTGCAGCTATCAATGAATGATGCTCGTAAAGTTATGGAAGCTAAATTTTATAATAGGCTAAATTACAACTATTTATTGCATCTCACAGCAGCAGCTCCGTGAGCAGCAGGTTAAACATCAAAATGCAGATGCAGCTTGTTACCACCGCCCGCGTGCTGTTGCGCCCCACCTCCTGCGTTCCGCTCTGCACGCTGTAGCCCCAAAACGCCGACACCGAGGAGAGGATAAACGCAAACACCATAGATTTGATGATGGAGTAGGTAACGTAGTAGGGCGTAAAATCGCGCTGAATACCTTCGATGTACTCGCTCACCGTGAGGTTGTCGGTGAGCGCCATGCCTGCAAGCCCGCCAAGAATGCCCAGCGCAATGCTGAAAATGGTGATGAACGGAACAAAAATAACCATCGACAGTATTTTGGGCAAAATGAGGTAGCACGCCGAGTTTAGGCCCATCAGCTCGAGCGCGTCTATTTGCTCGGTGATGCGCATGCTGCCTATTTGCGAGGCAATGTTGGAGCCAACCTTTCCCGCCAGAATGAGGGCAATCATGGTGGAGCAAAACTCCAGAATGAGCGAATCGCGGGTAGCCAGCCCCACCATGTAGTAGGGAGCGTTCATCAGGTTGAGCGCGGTTTGTATGGCGATAACGGCGCCCACAAAGACGGATACAATGGCAACTATCGCAATCGAGTTGACGCCCAGCTCCATCATTTCGTCCAGCGTTTGGGAGTAGAAAATACGCCACCGCTGCGGCCTGCTGAAAACACGCCGCATGAACAGGAGGTAGCGCCCTATGTCGGTAAAAAGCTTCAACACATGCAGAGTATTTGGAGCACAAAGGTACAACTTTTGGGCGATTTGGCGATTTTTATTTGTAAATTTGGGCGAAAAAAATCGGGCGATGAGCCGCAAAATACGATGAAAAAGAACATAGTAGTTGCCGTAACCGGCGCGAGCGGGGCGCTTTACGCCAAGCTGCTGTTGGAAAAGTTGTGCTCGCTGCGCGAACAGGTAGGCGAGGTGGCCGTTGTTTTTTCCGACAGCGGCCGCGAGGTTTTTCGCCACGAGCTGGGGTGCGCTGCCGCCGACTTGGCGGCAGCGCTGCCCGTGAAGCTGTATGACAACCGCTCTTTTTGCGCCCCCTTTGCGTCGGGGTCGTCGCGCTTTGGGAGCATGGTGGTTGCGCCGTGCAGCATGGGGACGCTTGCCCGCATTGCGGCAGGCGCAGCGGACAGCCTCATTTGCCGCGCCGCCGACGTAATGCTCAAGGAGCGGCGGCGGCTGGTGCTGGTGGTGCGCGAAACCCCGTACAGCCTCATTCACCTGCGCAACATGGCAGCGCTCACCGAAGCCGGCGGCGTAATTTGCCCCGCAAGCCCCGCCTTCTACAGCCA
>JAISLN010000037.1 GCA_031290835.1 Prevotellaceae bacterium | reverse complement strand
TATGGATCAGCTGGAGGCGGCAGGCGTTGTTGGCCCCCCCGACGGCAGCAAGCCCCGTCAGGTGCGAATCCCGGACGTGATAGCGCTGGAGCAAATGCTAAGCTCGAAATTTTGAATTGCGCAGCAGGGTAGGGGAGTAGCGGAGTTTTACAAGTTCACCACGAACGCTTTCAGCTGAGGGTCTTGCATGGATTTGGGAACGGAGCTTTTGATAATTTCCAAAATGATATTCAGCAAAGTTTTACGCACGTAGTCTGCGCCGACCACCAAGCTGACCTCCCTCACCGCCGTCAGGTTTTTAAAGGTGCGCAGGTTTTCCTGCCTTTCTTCGCTTAGCCCCATGGCGTGCATTTCCGGGATAATGGTGACGCCGGGGTTGTAATCGACCACGTGAATCAGCGTGTCTATGCTTCCCGATTCGTACTTGATGGAGGAGCTGCCGATGGCGCTTCGCTTCATTTTGCACAGGCGCTCAATCTGTCCGCGCAAGCAATGCTCATTTTCCAGCAGCCAGAGGCTGTTGATGTCGATGCTGTCAAGGTCTATTTCCTTTTCTCGGTATGCTTCGTCGTGGGGCGAAACGTAGGCGTAGAATTTTTCGTAGTACACGGGGAATTCGGACAGCCCGGGGTGGTTGAGCGGCCCCGCCAGCACGCCGCCGTCCAGCGTTCCGTTCAGGATTTCGGTGATGAGGTTGCCGGTGGTGCTCTCCTTCAGCGTAAGTTCAACGTTGCTGTAGCCGGTGTGCTGCCGGTGGAGCAGCGTGGGCACAAGGTACGAGGCAATGGTTGGGATAACGCCCAGCTTGAAGCTCCCTTTGGCCGTGCCTTGCTCGCTTTCTGCCACCTCCTTTATTTGCCTAAAGTACTTTAGCGAAACGCGCGCCTGCGCAATAATCTGTTCGCCAATGGTGGTGGGCGCTACCGGATGCTTGGTGCGGTCAAAAATTTTCACGCCCAGCTCATCCTCCAGCTTTTGAATCATCATGCTCAGGGTGGGTTGCGTTACGCAGCACACCTCTGCCGCCTTGGCAAAGTGCCGAAACGTATCGACGGCAATCACGTACTCCAGCTGCTGAATATTCATTTACTTCTTGCTTTTGCTCGTAATAAACGTGTACATCGCCGGCACCACGTACAGCGTAAGGAAGGTGGACACGGTAAGCCCGCCCACCACGGCGATACCCATCATGATGCGGCTGTTGGCGCCTTCGCCGGAGGCAAACACGAGGGGGAGCGTGCCGAGTATGGTGGAGAGGCTGGTCATGAGGATGGGGCGAAATCGCGCCGTTGAGGCGTCCAGAATGGCGTCCATGAGCTTCAGCCCGTCGGCCTTGCGCTGGTTGGCAAACTCTACGATGAGGATGCCGTTTTTGGACACCAGCCCCACGAGCATGATGATGCCGATTTGCGAAAAAATGTTCATCGTTTTGTCGTTTATCCACAAAAACAGCAGCGCGCCAAACACCGCGAGGGGCACGGTGAGCATGATGGTGAGGGGGTCGCGGAAGCTCTCAAACTGCGCCGCCAGCACGAGGTAGATGAGCACCAGCGCCAGCAGAAAGGCAAACATGAGGCTGGAGGCGCTGTCGCGAAACTCCTTTGACTCGCCGGCGAGCGCCGTGCGGAAGGTTTCGTCCAACACCTCCTTGGCTATTCTGTCCATTTCGTCCAGCCCGTCGCCAATGGTTTTGCCCTTTGCCAGCCCCGCCGAAACGGTTGCCGACACAAAGCGGTTGTAGCGGTACAGGTTGGGCGGCGTGCTTGCTTCGCGCAGCGAAACGAGGTTGTCGAGCTGCACCATTTCGCCCTGCCCGTTGCGCACGTATATGGAGCGCAGGTCGAGGGTTTTGCTGCTCAGCTGCCGCTCCATTTGCCCAATCACCTGATACTGCTTGGAGTTGATGAAGAAGTATCCGAAGCGCTGCCCGCTCAGGCCCAGCTGTAGCGTTTGCCCGATGTTCTGCGTGGAGATGCCCATCAGGTTGGCCTTGTCGCGGTTGACGTCCACGCGCACCTCCGGCTTGGTAAACTTGAGGTCAACGTCCGCCATTTGGAACACGGGGCTTTCGTTGACCTTTTCCATAAACTTGGGCACAAACTCCTTGAGCTTTTCGAGGTTGATGCCCTGCAGCACGTACTGCACCGGCATCCCCACGCGGCGTCCGCCAAAGGTGCTCTGCTGCATCACAAAGGAGCGGGCGTCTGTGAGCGGGTAGAGCTTGGGGGTGAGCGCCTCGTACACCTCCTGCTGCGTTCGGCTTCGCTCGGCGGGCGGCGTCAGCATCACCCGCGCAAATCCGCCGCCCGACCACGCCCGCGACATGATGAGCTGCGCCTCGGGCACGTCGTCCGTTATGGTTTCGGTAACGTTGTCCATGTAGCGGCTCACGTACTCGTAGGTGATGCCCTCCGGGGCGGAGCTGCGCACGATGAGCAGCGAGCGGTCTTCGAGCGGCGCCATTTCGGAGGGGATTTTTTGCCACAAAATCGCAATGCACACCCCCATGCCGACGAGCACCGCCACGGCTACCCACCTAAACCGCATGAAGCCGGTGAGCGTCCGCCGGTAAAAATCCGTAAGCCCGCTGAAGAACGGCTCGGTGGCGCGGTAAAACCACGGCTGCCGTGCGCGGTGCTTCAGGATTTTGGTCGAAAGCATGGGCGTGAACGTTACCGCCACAAACGCCGATATGAGCACCGCGCCGGAGATGACGATGCTAAACTCCCGAAAGAGCCGCCCCGTGGTGCCCTGCAAAAACACGATGGGGAGGAACACCGCCACCAGCGTAATGGTGGTGGACATGATGGCAAAAAATATTTCGCCCGCACCCTTCCGTCCCGCCTCCAGCGGCGTCATCCCCGCCTCTATCTTCACGTAAATATTTTCCATCATCACAATGGCGTCGTCCACCACCAGCCCGATGGCGAGCACCACCGCCAGCAGCGAGAGCACGTTGATGCTAAACCCCGCGAGGTACATGATGAAGAAAGCCCCCACGAGCGAAACCGGAATCACCACCGTGGGGATGAGCGTAGAGCGCCAGTCGCGCAGGAACAAAAAGATGATGAGCACCACCAGCAAAAAGGCCACCACAATGGTTTCGCCCACCTCCTTGATGGAGGAGCGGATAAAGCGCGTGTTGTCGTAAATCATGTTCACCTCCACGTCGTCGGGGAGGGTTTTGGCAATTTGCGCCATGCGCTTGTACACCTCGTCGGCAATTTCGATGTGGTTGGACCCCGGCTGAGGGATAACGCCCACGCCCACGCCCGGCGCTCCGTTTTGCTTCATGATGCTGCGCAGGTCTTCGGGTCCCAGCTCGGCGTAGCCCACATCCCGAAAGCGCACCACGCGGTCGTCCTGTTGGGCAATGATGAGGCGGTTAAAGTCATCGGGGGTTATCAGCAAGCCCTGCGCGCGCACGCTGAGCGCCACGTTTTTTCCCTCAATAAGCCCCGACGGCAGCTCCAGATTTTCGCGCAGCAGCGCGTCGCGCACGTCCATGGGCGTAAGGCCGTAGCCCGCCAGCTTGCCGGGGTTCATCCACAGGCGCATGGCGTAGCGCTTTTCGCCCCAAATGGTGATGGCGCTCACGCCCGAAATCGTTTGCAGCTGCTCCTTGTAGGTAAGGTCGGCTATTTCGGAGAGCTCCAGCAGCGAGCGCCCGTTGCTCTGTATGCCTATCATGAGGATGGGGTCGGAGTCGGCGTCGGCCTTGGAAACGGTGGGCGGGTCGCAGTCCTTGGGCAGGCGGTAGATGGACTTGGACACCTTGTCGCGCACGTCGTTTGCCGCCGACTCCATGTCGCGCCCCAGCTCAAACTCCACCGTGATGCGGCTTTGGCCTGTGCTGCTGGTGCTGGTGAGCGACCGTATGCCCTCAATGCCGTTGATGCTCTGCTCCAGCGGCTCGGTGATTTGCTTTTCGATGATGTCGGCGTTGGCGCCAATGTAGCTCGTGCTTACCGAAATGATGGGCGGGTCAACGCTGGGGTACTCGCGAACGCCAAGAAAGGTGTAGCCAATCAGCCCAAAGATGATGATAACAATTACCGTAACGGTGCTAAGCACCGGGCGGTTAATGCTGATAGAAGAAATAGACATACGACGTTGAGCTTTAAGAGTGAGGAATGAGAAATTAAGCATGAGCAATACGCTTTTAGGCGTTGACCCATGCGTGGGCACAAATTTAGCAAATAATTTGAGAACTCCGAAGCGCATCCAAAGATGAAGCTCGTTCGCTCTACCGCGCTAAAATATAGCCGTGTACGCAACGTGCACCTTTGTATTTGCCGGCAGCGGCTTATCCCCGACTTTGCACCCCAGCGCGTAGCTGATGGAAAAAATTCCCGCTTTTGTAGCAAACTGCGTCCCCGCGCCAAAGCTGTGCAGCATGCTGAGCTTGCCGCTGCGCGTTGCTTCGGGGTTGCCGGTCGCGGCAAAATCGTAGAAGGCGTGGAGGTATCCCTGCGGGCTGTAGAAGAAGCGCGGCTCTACGGTGGCAACGGCGTAGCTGTTCGTAAAGATGCTGCGCTCGCCGAAGCCTCGCAGGCAGCTTGCGCCGCCAACGGCGTAGAGCTCGCTTTGGAGCAGGCGTTCGCCGGATGATCCCGCAAAGGCAGCTTTTACTTTGCCCTGCACTCGCGCCAAGATGCTTGTACGCTTGCTCAACGGCAAGTAGCGCGAAGCGTCGGCTGCGCCCTCCACGCTTACGCCTGTGGCGCTACTCAAGGCGGTTTTTGCGGTGCGCCTGCCGGCGGCAGCGGCAAGGTAAAGCGCGTACCCGCTGCGAGGAAACAGCATGTTGTTGGTGCTGCGAAGCGAAACATCGGCGCCGTATAGCGTGAGGTTTACCGTTGAGCTTTGCAGGTTGCCGCCAACGTTGCTGTGCCGCTGTACTTCCGCAAACAGCGCCGCCTTTCCGTACCGGCTCACCTGCGCAGACAGCCCCAGCCGTCCGTTAACCCTCATGTACAGCGTATCGCGCCGCTCCATGTCGAGCAGGGCGTGCACCCCAATGGCGCCCAAAATGAGGCAGGGCGCACCGGTGGACACGCGCAGCAGCTGCGTATTTTTGTCCGGGCTACTCCAGTCGAGCCCCAGCTCTTCGCCGCCTTTGAACATGTTTGCCGCAAAGAGCGACGCTTCGCCGGTGAGCTGCAGCTCGCCGTTTTCGTCGGAGCTGAAGGCAAGCATTCCGTTTGCGCGGTTGGCTTTGCCGTCTATCAGGTAGGCGTAGAGCGTTGAGGAGTGTTGCCTGAACTCCACCGCCGAGGGCTGCGCCGTGCGCACAAAGGCCAGCTCGTTAATTCGCCTGTCAACGTCTTTCACAAAAGCTTCGGAGTAGGGGCGGGGCTTGCGCAGCCCCAAGTATTTTTGCAAAAAAGAAGGGCGCAGGCGTACTTCGCCCTTTGCTATTAGCGAATCTATGGTTATGCGGTTTCCCCGTGCGAGCCTCAGCGTTGCGTAGAAGTAGCCCGAGTCGATGCGCACGCTGTCGAGCTGTGCGCGGGCAAAGGGGTAGCCGTTGTTTTCGCTGTGGCGGATAAATTTTTGGAGAACGCCATCCATGAGCGCCTTGTCGGCGGGTTTGCCCTCAGCTTTTTTCAGGTTGACGCCCGCTTCGCGAAGCCACTCCCGCTGCGCGGCAGCTACGTCAATGCGCTTTACGATGGCGGCGGTGTGGGCGTATGGCAGGGTGGCAATGCTGTCGGGGGTAGAGGCGGTTGCCGCGGTAGCGACGAGCAGGATAAGGAGAGCGCCGGTGCGTGCTGGGCATATCATTCAAAAATGATTGAAAGCACAAATGCCTGCGAGTACATCTTGTCTATTACGCTGGGGAAATGATCGTATGCCTCTTCTTTCCTCCTCTTGGACGAAATGAGGTTTGTCGTACCCATGACGTATTTGAGCTCCAGCGAAAACTTAAAGTAGTCAGCGTACACATCAACACCCATGCCGGCAGTCAGCGCAACGTCGAAAGGATTAGTCGCTATGAGGAGGGCGTTAGAATTATTGTCCGGATTTTTGGAGTCAAATGCTTTAAATGAGTTGGCGTCACAGTAGGGAGTAAACCCCGCTATCATGTACGGTCTGACGTCGCTGTGCCGCATTGCTTTGTACTTCAGAAGAAATGCCAGCTCTACCAGCACATTATCCAAGTCCATGCTGCGGTTGGGCGAGTTGTCGTCGTCACCGTAAAAGCTTACGGTGCGCGTAACGAAAGTTGGCCCCGCTTGTAGCCGCAAGCTGAATGAGTGGTTGATGCGGTAATCCAGCAAGGCGGCTACTCCCATTCCCAGCGAGGGCGTCGTTACGTCCGCAAAGTAGGTGAACTGCTTACCCAAGCTGTTGTACTGGGGATTCTTCGAGCTGGTAATTCTGTATTCGAGCATACTTGCCGACACCACAAAGCCAAAGTGCAGGCGTTTGGTGTAGTCGTACTGCTGCTGGGTAAAAGGGTTTGTAAGAAGCTTGTTCGGAAAGCCCGGAGCCCTGTCGTCCAACAGACTTGGAGTGTACAGAGGTTTTTTGAGCAATGCGGCTTCCGAAGCCTTCAATGGCGCCCTATTTCTTCCGTTGCCGGGGTTGGAGACTAACGGTGATTTATTTTGTGCGTTAGCGGCAGCGCAAAACCCTACCGCAGCTGCCATGAGTACTATGAATATGCTGTTGTGTTTTTTCACTTTTTTTCGCTTCGTATATAGTCGCCAAGCCTCCGCTCAGCGATATTGCTTTTACCCTCTCAAATCCCGCGTTTTGGATTTCCGCTGCAAACACTTGGCGCGGCGGAAATTCATCAACCGAGCATGGAAGATAGCGATAGGCATAGCTGTTGCGTGAAACCAGCTTGCCCACCGCAGGTACAATTCTCAAAAAATACAGCTTGTACAAGCTTCGTATAATCCTGTTAGCCGGCATCGAGAGCTCCAGCACAAGGAGCAGCCCGTTTTGCTTCAGCACGCGCCGCATTTCCTGCAGGCCTTGCCGCCGATGCTCAAAGTTACGAATACCGAATGAAATGGTTACCGCATCAAAGCAGCCGTCGTCAAACGGGAGCCGCTCTCCGTCGGCTTTGACAAATTCAATGCCTGCCGACGTGGGCTTTTTTTGGGCTTGCTTCAGCATTTGCTCGGATATGTCCACGCCCACAATACGGGTAGCGCCGCTTTTTTTCAGCGCTATTGCCGAATCGCCGGTGCCGGTGGCAACATCAAGCACGCTCTGCGGCTTACGCCGCCCAACGCGCTTCACCATGCTTTGCCGCCACCACCTGTCAACTCCCAGCGACAGCAGGCGGTTGAGCAAATCGTACTGCCCCGAAATGCTGTCAAACATTTCGGTTATTTGCTCCTTTTTTGTGCCGCTGCAATGCGCGTTGGGCTTCACCGGCTCAAGAAGTGCCGCAGCGGCCCGTTAGGGTTAATGTAGGGCGCCAGCGTGCTGTACGGTATGCGTACCTCTATTACGTTGCGCATCACCTCCGGGCAGCCAAAGTCGCGAAAATCAGCCTGCAAAATACTTAGCGCTGTGTCGCCCACCAGCATGTTGTCGGAGGCGGTCATGGTATCTATGTGCAGCAGCAGCGCGTCAAGAATATCGCCGCAGGCGCTCCCCAGCTCGTCGTACTCAATGCTATCGTTGCTTTTAAATCCGGCAAGACGCCCTGAAGAGGCGGATTGCGCCTTAAAGAATGATTTGTAATCTCCCACAAACATCTCCTCCAGCGGTATTGGTTGCAGGGTATTCAGCGCAAGCGTTCGCGCTTTGCGGAGCTCGTAGCTTGGGTGTGCGCCGCCGCTATACTCCGTCATCCCGCTGTACGATATAAGCTCATCGTTCAGGTAGCTCACCTGCAACCAATCAAAAGAGTACAGGTATTCGTTATCAAGATTGGATATGCTGTCCGACCGCTGCACGCTGATGTAGTGCGCATCGGCCTGCAGAGCGTCAAAGTCTGCCAGCTTGAACAGGCGGTTGAGCGAATCCTGCGCTGCGGCATTGGCCATGCTGCGCAGCTGCGGGTAGCGGTAAAATTGTTTGGCGTAAAACACGTTGCCATCCAACGTTATCGAATCGTTGAGCGTAGCGCTGATGTTGGTGTAGCTGATATGCTCCGGCGCCGATTGGCAGCTGCCTGCCAGCAAAGCTGCGCCTGCTATGGGGAGCACTGCGCGGCTGAATGTTGCCGATGCTCTCCCGAAATTCAAAAAAAACTTCATGATTTCTAAAAAACTGTGCTAAAGACAAGAAATCCAATAAAATAATGCTCTCTGTAAAGCACAAAAGTAGCGGACGTATGCGCCGCTACTCTACATGCTTTTTTCCGCCTATTTTTTCTCCTCTTTCTTCTCCTCTTTCTTCTCTTCTTTGTTCTCTTTGTTCACTTTTAGCAATTCCACTTCAAAAATGAGGGTTGAGTTCGGCTCAATGCGTCCGCCGCCTTGCGTGCCGTAGGCCAGCTCGGATGGAATCCAAAATTGCACTTTGGAGCCTTCGTTTACCAGCTGCAAGCCTTCCGTCCAACCTTTGATTACCTGATCTAGCTTAAACTTGGCGGGTTGTCCGCGCTCGTACGACGAGTCAAATTCGTCGCCGGAGAGCAGCGTACCGCGATAGTTCACCTCCACCTCGTCGGTTTTGGCAGGCTTGGGGCCTTCGCCTTGGGTGATGATTTTGTACTGCAAGCCGCTTTCGGTGGTTATCACGCCTTCTTCGTTTTTGTTCTTTTCCAAAAATTCCTCTCCCTCTTTAAGGTTGCGCGAAAGCATTTGATCCTGCATTTTTTTGAAAAATGCCTCAATGATGGCAATGCTTTCTTCGTTGGTCATGGCGGCCTTTTCGCCGTTGTTGTTCAGCACATCGCGGATACCCTGAGCGATGGCGTCAATGTTAAGCCCCTCAATTTTTACGTTGCTCAAGCTTTGGCCAATGTTGACGCCAAAAGCGTAGCTTACCGAGTCGAGCTCGCTGCTTTTTGCACTTAACCCGCCGGAAGTGCACGATATTGACACCACGCCGCATAAGGCTGCTGTCAAAATGCCTGTTCTAATCATTTTCATTTAGGTTGCTGATTTTTTTTTGTGTAGTTAATGAAACACGCATGTGAATTTCATTTGGATAATTAGTTTAACGAACATGCTCGTTTTATTTCCGGTTGCCTTGTGTTTGATAAAGAATTAAACGGGGCAAAGGTAGAAAAAAAAAGTCAAATCTAAGTCAGGAGGTGTGGGAAGTATATTTTTTGCCCGCGCCGGCAAGGATAATATATCCACAAAGCGCTGCAAATAAAGTTGATATTAACGCTACGAGTTTTCCTAAATTTTGCAAATCAACCACCTCCAGACCGTCAAAAGCAATTGTGCCGGCAAAGATGGACATGGAGAATCCCATACCCGTAAGCACGCTACCGCCAACGATTTCTGCCCACCGCGCCTTTTCCGGCAGGGAGGTCAGCTTTAGCTTAACGGCAAGGAGGCTCATCAGCGTAATGCCAAGAGGCTTGCCCACCGCCAGCCCCAAGAAAATGCCGATGGCCACAGCGCTCGTAAGCATACCCGCCGACGCAGAGTTGATGACGATGCCAATGTTTGCCAGCGCAAAAATGGGTATTATGCAGAAATGCACCCAGGGGTAGGAGGCGTTTTCGGTGCGCAAAATGAGCGGCGTTGCCTTGTTTATTTCGCGCAAAACGTTGCCTATTTGCTTTTGCTCTTGCTCGTTTTTCAGCAGCGGCGTGGCGGTGTTGTACGCCTCCTTGAACTTCTCAAGCATAAACTTGCTGCGGACGTAGAAGCGAATTTGGTTGATTTTGATGCTCGACGGGATGGTTAGCGCAAGTATTACGCCCGCCAGCGTAGCGTGTACGCCGGAGCGCAGCACAAAAAACCACAGCAAAATTCCCAGCGCAAGGTAGGGAAAGGCGTAGTTGACGCGAAAGCGGTTGAGCAGCGCCAGCACGCAGACAATGGCGGCGGCGGCTACGAGAAAGCCATAGTAAATGCTGTGTGAAGGGTACAAAACGGACATCACGACAACC
This sequence comes from Prevotellaceae bacterium, assembly GCA_031290835.1. Classification (GTDB taxonomy): domain Bacteria; phylum Bacteroidota; class Bacteroidia; order Bacteroidales; family UBA932; genus JAITMY01. Next base: position 7,022 of record JAISLN010000037.1, on the reverse strand, counting down.
GTTACCAGCGTGTCGATAATGGCAACGGACGTTATGAACACCTTTACCCCTCTCGAAATGCGCGACTTGAGCAGCGTAAGCATGCAAATGGTAAACGCAAGCCCGGTGGTAGCTGTAATTCCCCATCCCGGCGTGGTTGCCGCGTCGGCGCCGCAGGTGGCGGCAAAGTAGATGGCTACGGGAACAACGATCCCGCCGACGGCTGCGAATATGGGCAGCAAAACGGTGCGCAGCGACGACCATTCTATCACCATTTCGCGCTTGATTTCCAGCCCCAAAAAGAAAAAGAAAATGGTCATCAGACCGCTGTTGACCCACTCCCTCACGGTGTGCAGGGGGAGAAAGTTGGCGTTGAAGTTAAACGTCAGCGTGAGGTCTTTGTCCCAAAAGTTGTGCAGCCACTGCAACGCCGGAATGTTGGCTGCGGCAATGGCAATGGCGCTAAAAGCGAGCAACAGCACGCCACCTGTGGTTTGCTGCTTTAGAAATTTGGCAAAAGGGCTTATAATGCTTTGGGCGCTATGCTGTTGGCTAAGCAACCGTCTTGCCTTAGCTATTCGTGATTTACGGCTCATATTTATTTGGAATTGAATAAGTTAAAAATATTTCTATGTAAATGCCTCTTGTTTTCTCTACAAACGTGTGCAAAGCGAACGTATGCAAAACCCGCACAGCTTATACAGCATGCGCGCACCTACGGTAGCATCCCATTCGCTACCGTCGCTACCGGGGGCAACTTCGCATAGGTCAAATCCCACAATGGCTTTGCCCTGCTCTACCAGCCGCTTGATGAGGAAGCTTGCCTGATGAAAGCTAAGCCCGCCGGGCGTCGGCGTACCGGTGTTGGGGCAGCAATCGGGCGAAAGCCCGTCAATGTCAAAGCTGATGTACACTTTCTGCGGCAAAGATACAAGAATTTTTTCACATAAAGCTGCCCACGATACGTTGTTGAACAGGCTTTCGTGCAGATAATAATCGTTAAATTGCTCTACGATGGAGCTATTTTCAGCAAATTCGGCTTCGTCTTTGCACAAATCGCGGATACCCACCTGCACCAGCTTTTTTACCGACGGAACGTGCTTTAGGACGTTGTACATGATGGAGGCGTGCGAAAATTCAAACCCTTCGTAGGCATTTCGCAGGTCGGCGTGCGCGTCGATGTGGAGGATTCCGAAGGATTGGTGCACCTCGCCCAGCGCCCGAATGTAGCCCAATGGCGTGCTGTGGTCGCCGCCCACCAACCCCACCGGCAGCCCGCGCCGGATAAGCGGCAGGGTTTGCTCGTACACCCAGCTGTTGAGCGCCTGCGAGGCGCTGTTTACGCTGTTGAGGTACGGCTTTAGCTTGGCGCTGTTTTCGTCTGCGCCTTTTTCCAGCAGCGCAATGGCCTTTGCGGCTTTGCGGCGGGCAGCCTTGCCAAGCCGTCGTATTTCGGCGCTTTCGGGCAGCGTGCGGATGCCGGACGTCCAAACGTCGCCGTTGTCCAAATCAAAAAGGTCTATCTGCGCGGAGGCGTTGAGCATGGCCTGCGGGGCTTTGGCGGCGCCGGGGCGGTACGAAGTTGTTACGTCCCACGGCACGGGGAGTAGCGTAAGCGGGGCGTTGCCGACGGCAAGCGGAAGCGCAAAATAGTTCCCGTTAGGTATTCCTATGCTGTTGGGGTTAAATGACATATACGCTCTGCTTTTTTATGTTAACGCTTATACGCAAGTAGATACTTTCGGCGTTTTATTCTTGATTATTATTTTTCGTATTTCTACGGCTTTAATTTTTTTTCAAAGGTAGAATTTACTAAGGCACAAAATTCGCAGGCAACATTTTTTCACGTTTGTCGGCGAGTATCAGGATGAAAATTATGAAACGTTATTTATTTATAAGCTTGCTTTATATCTGCTGTTGCTCGGCTATAGCGCACGCCCAACCTTCTCCGCAGCCAAAGGAGGTGGATGTGGTGTACTTTAAGGACGGCGGAATCTTGCGGGGGGAGATTATCGGGAGGTCGGCAAAAACCGGCAAAATCCGGCTGCAAGACGGCAGCGTGATAGTCTATAAAAAATCGACCGTGAAGATGACCTCCAAAGAGCTGCTGCAGGTTTCGGAGCAAAGCGCAAAGGAAGATTCGCTGAAAATTGTGGGCATTGCCAAAAAAACGTTGGAGGAGGAAGCCGAAAAGCGCCGCGCCGAAGAGGAGCTGCGGGCGCTGCAAAAAATGGTGGACGCCAGCATGAACGCGCACAGCTCCATGCTCGACGATGACGACCACCACACCGAGGTGCGCCTCTATTCAATGATGGATGTGGGGTTTGGCGCTGGCTTTGGCGATTTGCCCTCTTCCGAAGCGCAGCGCGCGCTCAGCAAGACTCCCAACACCCACAAGCTGGTATCCGTGCGCTACGCCGTTGGCGGGCGCGGCGACCACTTTGGCATGGGCGTGAGCTTCGGCATTCAGCACTTGCGAAAGAGCGGCGGCCTTGGCGCTCCGGCCGATTCGTCCGGCGCTATGCTTCCGGCGGCTGATACGATGCCGTCGAATTTGCTGTTTTTTCCTGTGGGCTTGGATATGCGGCTGGAATTTTTGCCGGATGCTCCCGCTTCGCCCTTCATTTCTGCCAACGCAAGCTACGCCATAGGCCTCAACTCCGGCAAGGATAAAAACGCGGAGGGCTTTTTTATCGTAAATCCGGCAATAGGCATGCGCTTTGGCCGCGACGTAAGCTCGCTGCTGAGCCTCGGATTTCAGCTTCATACGGAGCCGGACGGCAAGGCGATACACTTCTTTACGCTCCGATTTGGCGTGATATTTTAGCATAATTTACATTTCCGGTTTTTCTTCCGGCTTTCACATTTTTTCGCCTTTCGTGCCCTAATTATTTGATGTGTTTTGAGATAAAGTACTACTTTTGTCCCCAATTTTACTTGAAAAAAAATGGGATGGTTAGAAAATTTGTTTTTTGACAGCGGTCTATCGGGCGGGGTCAACGTGGCGCATTCGGTGCTGATACTTGCGCTGGTTATCAGCAGCGGCATTTTACTCGGAAAAATCAAGATTGCCGGCATTTCGTTGGGCGTTACCTGGATTTTGTTTGTGGGCATTGCGTTTAGCCACTTCGGCATGAGGCTTGATAGGCACGTGCTTCACTTTGTGCAGGATTTTGGCCTGATACTTTTTGTTTACTCCATTGGGTTGCAGGTTGGCCCCGGCTTTTTTTCGTCGCTCAAGAAGGGCGGCTTGCAGCTCAACCTGCTCGCCGGTAGCATTGTGCTGCTGGGCGTGATTGTTACCTATGTTCTCCACAAGTGTACCGGATTGCCCATGACCATTATGACGGGCATCATGTCGGGCGCCGTTACCAACACGCCGGGGCTTGGCGCCGCGCAGGAGACCTGCCGCGACTTAACCGGCGTTGCCAACCCCGATATTGCCACCGGCTACGCCATTGCCTACCCGCTGGCGGTGATGGGCATTGTTGCCACCATCATAGCGCTGCGCTACCTCTTTAAAATCAACATGGAGAACGAGGAAAAGGCTGCCCTCAGCTCCTCGGGAAGCGCGAGGGACGAGCCGCGCCGCCTGTCGCTGCGCCTCGGAAACCCTGCGCTCAACGGCAAAAGGGTGGGGGATATACACGACCTCATCAACAGAAACTACGTAATATCGCGCATACGGCACAAGGACGGCACGGTTGAAGCGGCGCACCCCGACACCGTTCTCCACCTTGGCGACGAAATGCTGGTGGTAACGTCGGTTGCGGCGGTGCCCGCCATTACGGCTTTCATCGGCGAGGAGGTGAACGTAGAGTGGATGACCTTTAGCGCACAGCTCATTTCGCGCCGGATTCTTATTACCAAATCGGAGCTGAACGGAAAGTCGCTGGAGCAGCTGCGCATTCGCAGCTTGGGCATCAACATTACCCGCGTCAACCGTTCGGGGGTCGATCTGGTGGCTTACCCCTCGCTCCGCCTGCAAATAGGCGATAGGCTGACCGTAGTGGGCACGGAATCGGCCATTGCCGAGGTGGAGAAAAAGCTCGGCAACTCGCTCAAGCGCCTGAACGCCCCCAACCTCTTCCCGCTCTTCCTCGGAATATTTTTGGGGGTAATACTGGGGAGCATTCCCTTTGTTTTTTCGGGCATACCGCAGCCCGTCAAGCTGGGGCTGGCGGGAGGTCCGCTGCTGGTGTCGATACTCATCAGCTACTTTGGGCCAAAGTTTAAGCTGATAACCTACACCACCATGAGCGCCAACCTGATGCTGCGCGAAGTGGGGATTACCCTCTTCCTTGCCTGCGTGGGGCTGGGCGCCGGCGAGCGCTTTATAGAAACGGTGGTTGACGGCGGCTACAAGTGGATAGGCTATGGAGCGCTTATCACCCTTATCCCCATCACGCTGGCGGGCATTGCCGGACGGCTATTCCTCAAGCTAAATTACTTGACGCTAAGCGGGCTTATTGCCGGCTCCATGACCGACCCGCCTGCGCTGGCCTACGCCAACGACGCCGCAGGAAACGACCTTCCATCGGTGGGATACGCAACCGTATATCCGCTTACCATGTTTCTTAGGGTGCTTTCGGCGCAGCTGCTCATCCTGCTGGCAGCATGATAGACCTTGCCTCCACCATTGCGGCCGTTGCAACGCCGCCGGGAATGGGCGGCATTGCCGTCATTCGCCTGAGCGGAGCGCAGGCGCTGGCTATCGCCGACAAGCTTTTTACATCTCCCTCCGGCAAAAAGCTCGCCGAACAGCAAGCGGGCACGGTGCACTTTGGCGCTATTGTCCACGGCGGCGAAACGATTGACGAGGCGCTGGTCGCCGTTTTTCGCGCACCTGCCTCGTACACGGGCGAGGATACGGTGGAAATTTCGTGCCACGGCTCTCCCTACATTCAGCAACAAATTTTGCAGGCGCTGGTTGGCTGCGGGGCGCACCCTGCGCAGCCCGGCGAGTTCACCCTGCGGGCTTTCCTAAACGGCAAAATAGACCTTGCGCAGGCCGAAGCCGTAGGCGACCTCATCGCCTCCGAAACGCGCGCCATGCACCGCGTTGCCCTACAGCAAATGCGCGGCGGCTACTCCGCCGAAATCAGGGCGCTGCGCGAAAAGCTCCTCCACTTTGCCTCCATGCTGGAGCTGGAGCTGGACTTTGCCGACGAAGACGTAAGCTTTGCCGACCGGCAGGAGCTCAACAACCTGCTGCAAGACCTGCTGCATACTACCGCCAAGCTCACCGATTCGTTTGCCGTGGGCAACGCCATCAAGAAGGGTATTCCGGTGGTGATTGTGGGCAGCCCCAACGTGGGCAAGAGCACGCTGCTCAACGCGCTGCTCAACGACGAAAAGGCGCTGGTGTCGGACGTTGCCGGCACCACCCGCGACGCCATCGAAGATAGCGCAACGCTGGGCGGCGTTCTCTTTCGCTTTATAGACACCGCAGGTATTCGCTCCGGCGCAGAGCGCGTAGAACAGCTGGGCATTGAGCGCAGCTACCAAAAGTTGGGGCAGGCGCAAATCGTGCTGCTGGTGCTGGACGCAACCCTCGCCGCCGACAATTTGCGGAGCGTCATGCTCCACTTCCTGCCAAAAATCACCGAAAAGCAATCGCTCGTAGCGCTGCTCAACAAAGCCGACAGCGTAACGGACGCTGAGCTGGCGGAAAAATCGGCGTGCTTGGCGCAGCTGCAACCGTCGTGCAGGCTGCTGGCCATTTCGGCAAAAAACGGGGCGGGGATATCGGCGCTGGAGCGGGAGCTGCTACAGCTCGCCGCCATCCCCGCCAACCTCGACGCAAGCATTGTGAGCAACCTGCGCCACTACGAAGCCTTTGTAGGCGCGCGCCATGCGCTCCTGCGCGCGCTCAGCGGGCTCAACAGCCGCCTGAGCGAAGAGCTGATAGCCTTTGAAATTCGCGAAGCCGCGCAGCACCTCGCCAAAGTAACCGGCGAAATTGCAGATACGGATATTCTCAACAATATTTTTAAGAAGTTCTGCATTGGAAAGTAGCCTCAAAAATCACCCACACCTCCAAACGAAAGCCTAACTCCCGAATGGACAAAGGAAGTGGAACGCATTTCCGGCGGACTTTTGCCTTACTCTTTACAGTTGAAGACGATTGCTGGATAGGCGATGAAAATCAACAATAATCAAAGAAATGAAAATGGCGTCTAATTGGTCAAATTTGCCTACTTTTGCGAGACGAAATAAATTTGAAATTATGATTAAATTACATGTAGATATGCAGTCTGTTAAGAAAAATTTATCAGAGAATAAAAGTAAATATCCTTGAAAAGAGTCGGTAATGAGCAATCACACCAAAATATCCATCCGTTTTTTCGACGACCGTGAAGCTCGTGCCGTTTGGGATGAAGAAAATGAATAGCCGTAAATCAATCTATAAATATATCAACGTTTTGATGATTTTTCATCTTTTTTATCGCTGATTGAAAAAAAATCGTACCTTTGCCGCAGAATTTCAAAATATTAAAATTCAAATATATGATGTTCAATGAAAGTACGAATAAATAATCTTTAATTGCAGAACAAAATTCCCAAAAATAAATGGCAAAAAAACAAACAGATATAAACCCCATAGAAGTGTCGCTCTGGGACGCGGCAAACAAGCTGCGTGGAAGCGTAGAATCGGCAGAATACAAGCACGTGGTGCTTGGGCTGATATTTCTCAAATTTGCGAGCGACAAGTTTGAGGCTCACCGCCGAAAACTTATCGCCGAAGGCAAGGAGAAATATGTGGAACAGCCTGTCGCTTACAACAAAGACAATGTGTTCTTCCTTGATAAAACAAGCCGTTGGCGTTATCTCATTCAGCGGGCGAAACAAAATGATATTGCCTTGCTGATTGATACCGCCCTGCATACCATCGAGAAGGACAACAAAGCGTTGCGCGGCGCGTTGCCCGACAACTACTTCTCTCGCTTGGGCTTGGACATTACCAAACTCGCCTCGTTGCTCGACACCATCAACGACATTGATACGCTCAAAGACCCCAAACAGGATGTCGTGGGCAGAGT
>JAISLN010000036.1 GCA_031290835.1 Prevotellaceae bacterium | reverse complement strand
CCTACCGACTGCACGGGCAGGAGGATGGCGCCTGCCTGCCACACCTTGTGGTAAAGCCCGTCGCTGCGCAACCCCTCAATAAAGATGTGGTCGGCCTCCTGCAGCATCTGCACCTTTTGGGGGGTAACTTCGCCGAGCACCCGCACGCCAAGCCCGGGTCCCGGAAAGGGATGCCGCGTAATGAGCGCCTCGCTGAGCCCCAGCTCGCGCCCCACGCGGCGCACCTCGTCTTTGAAGAGGAGGCGGAGAGGCTCCACTACCTTCAGCTGCATTTTTTCGGGCAGCCCGCCCACGTTGTGGTGCGACTTGATGGTGGCGCCCGTGATGGAGAGCGATTCGATAATATCGGGGTAAATGGTGCCCTGCGCCAGCCACGTTACGCCGCTCAGCTTGCGGGCTTCCTCCTCAAAAATATCAATGAAGCCCTTGCCAATGATTTTGCGCTTTTTTTCGGGTTCTGATACGCCCTTCAGGTTGGCGTAGAAGCGCTCTTTGGCGCTTACGCCAATCACGTTAAGCCCCATGTGGGCGTAGCTGTCCAGCACCGACTCAAATTCGTTTTTGCGCAGCAGGCCGTTATCCACAAAGATGCAGGTGAGGTTTTTGCCGATAGCCTTGCTGAGCAACGCCGCCGCCACGCTTGAGTCCACGCCGCCCGAGAGCGCAAGCGCCACCTTGTCGCCGCCCAGCTGCCGCTTGAGCGCGTCAACGGTGGTGGAGATGAACGAAGCAGGCGTCCAGTCTTGCCTGCACCCGCAGCTGCGGATGAAGTTTTGCAGCAGCGCCGCCCCCTTTTCCGTGTGGAATACTTCGGGGTGAAACTGCACGCCCCACGTTTTTTCGTTGGCCACCCTGTAGGCGGCGTTGGGCACTTCCTTGGTGGAGGCTATAGCGCGAAATCCCTGCGGCAGCGTGGTGATGGTGTCTCCGTGCGACATCCACACCTGCGACCCGTCGGCAACGCCCTGCAGGAGCTCGTCGTTGCCGTCAATATTTTGGAGGTTGGCGCGTCCGTATTCGCGCATTCCTGCGGGCTCTACCTTTCCTCCGGCCTCGTGCGCCATGAGCTGCGCACCGTAGCAGATGCCGAGCACGGGGATTTTTCCCCGAAAGTCGGACAGCGCTACCTTAAACGCTTCGGCGTCGTACACCGAAAAGGGGCTGCCCGATAGGATAACGCCTTTTACGCCGACGTCGCCTGCCGGGAATTTGTTGTAGGGTACTATTTCGCAGTAGGTATTCATTTCGCGCACGCGCCGCCCTATGAGCTGCGTAGTCTGCGAGCCAAAATCAAGGATGATGAGCTTTTCCATTTACAGAATTACAGGATTAATAAATTTACAGAATTACAGAATTTACAGAATTAACAAATTAATAAATTTACAGAATTACAGAATTTACAGAATTAACAAATTTAAGAATAGGCTTTGTTGCAACGATTGGCTCCGCTTCCCTGTAGGGGAATAATATCAATAGAAAAACATGCTACCCCCCGTATCTCCAATAGCCCGTAGGGCTTTAATTTCGGCGCTTTTTATTAATCCCCTATTTCCCCACCAACCATTTTGCAACGGAAACCACCTCGATATTACAACCATTTTGGACGATGGCGGTCTCTTCTTCTTTGGTGATAATGAGCATTTTTTTCACCTCAACATGTTGCGCCATTTTTACCAGCGCGTTGACTTCGCGGGTGCGCGTTTCAACGTCGTGCAGGCTATAGCAAGCCTGTATGGCCAGCTGCGCTTGAGGAACGTAGAAATCCACCTCAATATTTTGTTGATAGAAGTAAATTTCCTCGCCGTACAAGCGTCGCAGCTGAATGGCGACCAGATTTTCCAGCAGCGAAGTCAGCGGGTCAAGCAAGAACAAGTGAAGCAGCCCATTGTCGATGAAGTAGTACTTTTTGTTAGCTTCCCTTTCGGCTAACTTTGCGCTGAAATTTTCCACCGAAAATATCAGCCAAGCCTCCTGCAAGTAGCGTAAGTAGTCTATCACCGTATCTGTACTTACCTTTCTGCCGGAAGCCGAAGCTATGTTTGCCAAGCGGTTGAACGAAGTTGGCTGTTTGACGCTCTCCGCCAGCTTGCGGACAAGCACGCGCAGCGCAAAATCATTCCGTATTTGATACCTTGCCACCAAATCGCCAAAAAATACTTTTTGGTACAAGTTGCTTAGCCACGTCCGCTTATCGGAAACGTGCATCAGCTCGGGCAGTCCTCCAAATTTGAAGTAGCTCTCAAACAGCTTGTTAATGGTTGTATGCTGTTGGTAAGCAACATTCTTGGCGCCTACGTCAATCCCTGACGCAAAAAGATGCTCTGTAAACGAAAACGGGTAAATGTTTAGCATCATATAGCGTCCTCCCAAGGTGGTGGCTATTTCGCTGCTTAGCATTTTGGCGTTACTTCCGGTAATGTACACCCGGTATCCCTGATCGGCTAACCGGCGGGCAAATTTTTCCCAATGCTCAACAAGCTGTATTTCATCAAGAAAAAATATCGGTTGGCAGTCGTACATTTCTTCGTAGCAAACCTTAATAAGATTTAAATCGCTGATGTTCAGCGATGATATTCGGTCGTCTTCAAAGTTAAAGTATAGAATTTCATCCTTTGAATGGCCGTGCGCAAGCAAATCCCCTATTTGCTGAAACATCAGGTAAGATTTGCCGACGCGCCGCAACCCTACAAAAACGTAGTTGAGCGCATCCTCAACTTCATAAGAACGTTCTATTAATTTAATATCAACTACTTCGTGCTGATATTCTGCCAGCAATATTTTTATTGTATCCTTATCCATGCCATTTTTTATCGAATATGAACGACAAAAATACGCTATTTTTATCGAATATGAACGACAAAAGGGAAATTTTGAATTTTGAATTGCGCGAAGCATCGTGCGTAAGCCCAATTCAAAATTCAAAATTTCTCAGCCATTTTTATCGAATATAGGCAACAAAAGGGAAATTTTGAATTTTGAATTGCGCGAAGTATCGTGCGTAAGCCCAATTTAAAATTCAAAATTTAGAATTCAAAATTTCTCACTGTCCCAGCTTGAAAACATACGTGATGATGCCGTTTTGGAAGAGGGGGCCGTTGGGGTTGGCGCTGAATTTTGCTCTGCGGGCTGCGCGTTCTGCAGCGTCGTAGAGGGTTGCGTCCATTATGGTGGAGCCTTCCTGCCGCGCTTCGGCTTCTACTACGTTGCCCTCTCTGTCCACCTTTATGCGGACAATCACGCGCCCGGACTGCTGTATGCGGTAGTCCGGCTCGGGGAGCTTTCCCCTCAGGGAGCGTCCTGCGAGGCTTGCGCCGCTAATGTCGCCAAGTCCGCTGCCTACGGTGTGGGGCGAGTGCGGCGAGCCGTCCGGCGCACCCTGATTGCCGGAGGAGGCGCTGCCTTCGCCCTGCGAGGCGGCGGCGCTTTGCCCCGGAAAGAGGGCGTTGCGGTTTACTTCGCGCGGCTTTTCGGCGGGTTTTTGCGGCGTGTCGTCCGGTTGTGGCTCGTCCGGCTGCCGGGAGGTGCGCTGCTGGGGCTTTTCTTTTTTGCGCTTTCCCTTTTTCTTTTTTGGCGGTATGGCGGCGGCGGCGGCTTCTTCGTAGTCCTGCGTGAGGATTTCCCGCTCCTCCTGCTCGGCTACGCGCGGCGGCTGGGGTTGCGCTACGGCTTCTGTTCTTATGGGCTCCTCCTGCCCCATTCCGCTTTGCGCGTCGCCAAAGTTGATGAGAATACCCAGCTCGGCGGGCGGCGGAAAAGGCTTTTGGTATCCCCACGAAAACAGCATTAGGAGCGCTACGCCGTGAAAAAACACGGTGGCAATCACGCCTTTTATTTTATCCTGCTGCATAGTTGGCTATAAACGGGTAGA
>JAISLN010000035.1 GCA_031290835.1 Prevotellaceae bacterium | reverse complement strand
CATTTTCAATTACTCCTTCACCTCTCCTCGCACTCCGTAGCTAAAAAAAGTTCTCCATGAAATTTGGAATTTTAAGCTGCGCTACGCGCCCCTCAACCTCCCTCCTATAAATCAAAATCTACCTGCTTTTCTCATTGGGACGCCCAGAAAGCAATTTTTTACAACAAATTAATATTCAAATCATCTAATGCCAACGAAAAAAGTGAGAAAAACAGGAAAAGGATTGCCGGCAGTATGCTTCGGAGAGTTGGCAAGGCTACTTGTCAAAGTAGGGCGCGAGGACGTCCGCCAGCGCCTGCGGGAGGCGGCACGGCCTGCGGGTGGCCTCGTTCACAAAAACAAGCGTGAGCTCCGCCTCGTTGAGGAGCTGGTTGTTTTGGTTAAATATTTGGTAGTGAAAAACAATGCGCACTCCGGGGGGCTGCCGCAGCGATACGCGAACGGTCAGCAGGTCGTCGTAGTACGCCGGGGCAATGTACTTGACGTGCATCTCCGTTACCGGCATCATGATGCTGCGCTGTTCAAGCTCCAAATACGAAATGCCTATGCTGCGCAGCATTTCGGTACGCGCTTCCTCGTAGTACAACGGGTAGCAACCGTGGTACACCACCCCCATCTTGTCGGTTTCGCCGTAGCGCACCCGTATTTTATGATCGTAGCTGTACATTTTTGTTCGTTTTAATTTTTACTCACACTTTCCGCTGCCCGTTAGCTGCCCGCTTGCTGCCATTGAGTGTAGCACCCCCTGCATCATGTCCTCCACCTCAAAGGGGAAGTCCGCCCCTTTTTTGGAGGTGGTGTTGGTAACAAAGGCCCAGCACCAGCCGCTCGTGTCGCGCACCACCGCCGCCGAAGTCCCAATAAGCGTTCCCGTTCGTATCCAGCGGCGTTCGTCCGTCATGCGCCATCCAAAGGGGTCAAAAATCGAATCGCTACGCACCATCTCCGCCACCGACTCCGGCGACAGGATATCGGGCGTTTCCGGCCTTCCGTCAATGCAGAGGGCAAAGCGCAGCAGCGCTATCGGCGAGGCCACCCAGCCGCCCGCCGCGCCAAGCGTGCGCATATCGTAGCCGCCGCGGCACTTTGGCACGTACAGGAGGGGGTTGTCAAACGCCGCCACGGGCTTTGCTCCGGGCGCGTCGTAGTAGCTTGTTTCGTTGGCGTAGCGGTCGCGCGGGTAGCTGTTGCCGAGCCGCATGTTGGTAATGCCCATCGGCAGCAGCAGGGCTTCGCGCACGTAGTCTTCGCAGGATACCCCCGCAGCTTTTTCTACGATGTAGCCGAGCAGGGCGTAGCCAAAGTTGGAGTATTCGCTGTGGTGGCCCACCTCAAAGTGCAGGGGGCGGCTCAGCACAAAGCAGGCAATATCCCTAATGCTCACGGGCAGCGGAATGTGGCGCTCGCCGGCAATGGCGTGGGGCATGAACATGGGGTCGTCGCCGCTTGAGGCGTCCCAGCCGGCGGAGTGTTCCAGCAGGCGCCGCACGGTGATTTGCAGCGCGCGCTCATCGCAAATTTCGCAGCCAACAAAATCGCGCAAAATACCTTCGCTGCCAAACACCTTGTCGTCCAAGCCCAGCCTGCCCTCCTCCACCAGCTTCATGACGGCGGTGGCCGTTATCAGCTTGGAGACGCTCGCCACGCGAAAAACGTGGCCGGGCGTTACCGCCGTCTTTTGCTCCACATCGGCGTAGCCAAAGCCTCGCGCATACAGCAGCCGGCCATCCTTTGCAATGGCCAGCGACGCGCCGTTAATTCTCCACTTTTTCAAAAACGCCGCCACCGCTTCGTTCACGCCGTCAAACGCCGGAGCGCTGCATATTTCGTTGGTCAGGCGCGGAATGGGGGGCAGGGGAAACGCCGGGCGCTCATCGCTTTCCTTGAGGCACGTGCGCGGCAAAAAAAGCGCGAGGCACGCCAGCCCCGCCGCCGCAACCGCCGCAATACCGGCTGCACAAAATATTTGCCGCTTGCTTTTCAACAATCCGGCTCTAAAGCGCACAAATGCCGTTGGTGCCATGAATTAGTCAGCTCTTGTTTGCCACAAAAATTTGAGTGTTTGCGGGGGCAAAGATAGCAAATGTTTTGCACTTGGCGCTTAGCGGGAATATGGAGGTTTCACAGGGAGGAGCAGAGGGAGTTTTACATGCGCGGGAGCGCCCGCGATTTGCGCAATTGCTGCAAGCCAAGCATCGCGCAGCGCAAAATTCAAAATGCCCCCCCTCTCCTGCCGCAATTGTTGAAAACTTATTGACAACTGCGGCAAAAAAATGGCTCACATCGCAAAATATATAGTTACTTTTGCCGTTGCGAAAAACCGACTTTTACATTTTAATTGAGGACAAAAATAATGCGCTTCACTTCTCATAGCTTGGAAATATCCCCCCGCTTGCCGCTTTCGGATAGGTGTGGCACAATTATTGGTAGAATAGGAACACACACACACACACACACACACACACACACACACACACACACACACACACACACACACACACACACACACACACAGTTAGGGCAAAAAATTTTTTTGCCCCTACGCGGGCGCGTATTATACAAAATATTTTTCAAATTTCATACATCACCGCACCATGTTTTTTTTGCATGGTGCGATTTTTTCGTCACCCCCTATCGTCATTACCCCATTCGCAGCCACCATTACCCCATTCCCTGCCGTCATTCCGACCGGAGCGCGCGAAGCACGAGCGCGCGGAGTGGAGGAACCTCCCCGCAGACCACCGTAGCTTGCCGCGCTCATCGCCGCAAGGGGCAGGCGGGGTGCGAGGAGATTCCTCGCTTCGCTCGGAATGACGGCTGCGAATGACGGCAGGGAGCGAATGATGCGACATGGAATAAGCTTACAAAATTATTAATTAGCTACAAATGAAAACAAAAAAGATGATGATGAAAACAATGAAAACGATGATGATTTCTTTATTCGCGCTGCTGCTCTTAGCGGTGCAGGCGCAGGCGCAAAAACAGCCGCTGGCGGTGCTGGTGGTAGGGGTGGACAATTGGATGTTTGGCGATGTAATTGCGCACATAGTGGGCGAGGAGCTCAAGCGTAGCAACCCCAACCTCGTGCCGGTAACGCGCGAAAAGTTTGTGCAGAACAAGCTCAAGGCGCTGCGGCGGGCGACCGACGATGTGAAATCCTGCAAGCTTAGCGAGTGGGCGAATGCGCAGGGCTTGTCGCAGATTTGCTTTGTTGAGGCGAAAAAGAACGGTACCACCGCTTTTTCTTTTAATAGCGCTCAGCAGTCGTATTCGGCGCAACTCATAGACGCTACAAGCAATACCATGTCATGCGCTGCCGATTTTACGTTTAATCGTGGCGGCGGCGGCGAGATGGCGGCGGCAGAGTTGACAAAGGTGGCATGGGAGGTGGTAGGCCGTCTTCAGAGCAACAGCTGCAAGACTTCTACCTACATCAAGTGTTACCCGTTTGAGCCGGAGATGGTGTTTGTAAAGGGTGGTGTGTTTGAGATGGGCTGCAAGAGCCCTCGGGACACTCAGACCGGCATGAAGTGTAGTGCCGACAACTCCCCCCCCATCTACGCTAAGGTGTCTGATTTTTGGATAGGGAAGTATGAGGTAACGCAGGCAGAGTGGCGTGAAGTTATGAAGAACGCGTGGGATAAGGATCATTTTGGGCGTGATTATTCTTTGGCCAACCCCAGCAACCATGAGGACTGCGATTTGTGTCCTGTAAATAGTGTCCGTTGGACTCATATTCAGAGGTTTCTTGATACGTTGAATAAGCATACAGGTAAGAAATATCAATTGCCTACGGAGGCTCAATGGGAGTATGCTGCCCGAGGAGGCGCGAAGATGTACGATGCTGGATTTTGTGGGGGTAATGGCTGCGTGTTTAGCGGGAGCAACATTTCATGGCACGTGGCGTGGTATGACCTTAATCTCTCGGGTCTCCCGTATGATTCTCGAACCCAAGAGGTAGGCACGCGGAAGACCAATCTTTCACCTGGCACTCTTCTTTCGCCGGTAGTTAACGGGAATCAGTTAGGCATTCACGACATGAGCGGAAATATTGCGGAGTTCTGTGCAGATGCCTGGTGGTCGTGGTCTACGCTTGAGACGAGCTTCGCTAATCCTTATAATGGGGATGAGGTTTATTCTTCTCCTTCAGTTGCTGACCGCATTATACGCGGCGGCAGTGTCTTTCCTACCGACGCCGACAGCTCATACATAACCAATGCCTACCGCAGCAGCTACCCTCAAGGCGGCTCCGATTTCGGTCTCCCCCATGGCTTCCGCGTTGTATTGCCCGTGGCGTTGCCTTAGTTTTTCCTGCTGGAATTCGTCCTTTCGTGGGTAGTGTCATACATTGTATGATATTATATTTTCCCGAATTGGCTTCGCTTCGCCACGTCTCGGCAAAGCGAGGCCAAAATCCTGCCCCCTGCGGCGGAGGGTAGCATGCGGCGGGCGGTGTGCGGGGAGATTCCTCGCTTCGCTCGGAATGACGGTGGCTGCGAACGGCTGCCCGAAGCTCTGCGGCGAATGGCGCCGCAGAGCTTTCCCGTAGGGAATTAATATCAATAGAAAACGGCGTCCCTCTTGTTCCCGATTTCCCGTAGGGATGCATCTCCCGGTAGAAAATATAGCATCCTGATATAAAAGTTGAAGAGTGCCGCAACATTTTTACCGAGAGATGCATTCCTACGGAATGCGGATAGCTGATGTTCGCCGTATTTTTCTACCGAGAGGTAATCCCTACGGGATTATTCAGCTCGCGACAATTTGAATTGAAAAATCGACGTAGCCAAATGTACCCTACGGGAAAAAAAGACCACCCGCCTTGCGCAATTACTCACCTTTATTTTCTTGGCTAAGGTGCTTGTTCTCCCGGTTCAAAGCTCAAAATTTCCAAGCGGACGCCCGGTGTTCAAAAATTTTTCCGACCGCCTGCGGCGGTATTTTCTTTACGTGCTTTGCCGAGAGGTGGCGGAGCGGAGCCACGCTCGGCAAAGCTCGCTCAGCTTACACAAAAGGACGGACGTCGGCAAGAAAAGCTAATGCAAAACCACGCGGATGCCATGGGCGGAGTCGTCGCCGGTGCCAGTGAACCCTTGGCCAATGACACAGCGGCCGACGAAGGTGCTGCCATAGGAGCAGCCGCGGGAAACCGTAGTTGTTTGGCCACTTGTAGAACTGTTAGGATTCTCAGGGCTGGTTGCCCAGCTTTGGCAAAGCTCATAAACGTTCCCGGTCATGTCATAAATACCTAACTCATTCCCGGCACGAGTGCCTACAGCATGCAACCTGTAGTTGCTCGATCCCATGTTATCGCCGCTATTTCCCCGATACCACGCAACATCTTCTAGCGTGTTGCTCCCGCTGTATTTACAGCCGTAGCCGCCGCAAAACTTGGGCGCGCTGCCCCCGTGAGCCGCATACTCCCACTCTGCCTCCGTAGGTATCCGATAAGCCTTGCCTGTAAGTTCGTTCAACGCTACAATAAATTCCTTTAGCTCATCATAGGGATCATAGGCGTTACTGGTATATGCCGGAAAGTTGTCCCCTACGCCCTCCCTATTAGGGTAGAGAATAAGATTCGGCGCCGGGCTCCCCATCACCGCTGCCCACTCCGACTGCGTTATCTCGTACTTCCCTATCCAGAAAGACGATACCGTAACGCTGATAGGTCCTCTCTCTCCCATACAGCAGTTGTTATCACCCTCACAATCCCGACTAGTAATACAGCCCATCTCAAACGTGCCACCCTCTACAAAGACCATCTCCGGCTCAAACGGGTAGCACTTGATAACCTGAGACCTCTTGCAGGTGTTGCTCTGAAGCCTGCCCACCACCTCCCATGCCACCTTTGTCAGCTCCGTCGGCGCCATCTCGCCGGCGCCGGCGCGATTAAACGTAAAATCGGCAACGCATGATCTGGTGCTGTCGGCAACGTCTATGATCTGCGCCGAATACGACTGCTGAGCGCTACTAAAGGAAAAATCGACGGCGCCGCTCTTTTTCGCCTCCACAAGGCATAGCTGCGACAAGCCCTGCGCATTCGCCCATTCGCGGAGCTCGCAGAGGTTTATCCAGCCGGTAGCCCGCCGCAGCGCCTTGAGCTTGTTCTGCACAAACTTTTCGCGCGTTACCGGAACGAGGTTGGGGTTGCCGCGCTTGAGCTCCTCGCCCACTATGTGGGCAATAACGTCCCCAAACATCCAGCTGTCCACCCCTACCACCAGCACCGCCAGCGGCTGCCTATCTGCGCCCTGCGCCTGCGCCGCCAGGAGCAGCAGCGCGAATAAAGAAATCAGCATTTTTTTCATCGTTTTCATCATCATTTTTTTTGTTGTTGTTTTCATTTTTTTCATTTTTTAGATAATTAATAATTTTGTGAGCTGTGATTTTTGTAAGCTTATTGTCTTCCGTCATTCGCTCCCTGCCGTCATTCGCTCCCTGCGGCCATTCGCTCCCTGCCGTCATTCGCTCCCTGCCGTCATTCCGAGCGAAGCGAGGAATCTCCCCGCACCCCACCTGCCCCTTGCCCCTTGCGGCGCGATGAGCTGCGACGGGCGCGGCAAGCTACGGTGGTTTGCGGGGAGGTTCCTCCGCTCCGTGCGCTCGTGCCTCGCGCACTCCGGTCGGAATGACGGCTGCGAACGGGGTAATGACGGCTGCGAACGGGGTAACGATGGCTGCGAACGGGGTAATGACGGCTGCGAACGGGGTAACGATGGCTGCGAACGGGGTAACGATGGCTGCGAACGGGGTAACGATGGCTGCGAACGGGGTAATGACGACAGGGAGTGACGAAAAAAACCGCACCATGCAAAAAAAACATGGTACGGAGATATATGAAATTTGAAAAATATTTTGTATAATACGCGCCCACGTAGGGGCAAAAAATTTTTTGCCCCTATTGTGTGTGTGTGTGTGTGTGTGTGTGTGTGTGTGTGTGTGTGTGTGTGTGTGTGTGCTGTTAATCAGGGGGCGTCCAAACGGCGCCCCGACCACAATCATGCAAAACCTGCTCAAGGCGCGAGGAGGTACTTCGGGATTACAACAAATGGGATGTGAGCTACTACCCATAGCCATAGCTTAAAATAAAATGAAAGGCGATTTTTCACAACGGCAAAAGTAGGGCTAAATTTTGGATTTTACGCATTTTTTTGAATAATATTTATCAACATGTTTTGATAGTTCGCAGCGGGTGCGCTTTTGCGCGTAGCGCTTTCGATTACAGCGTTATATCCGTTTTACGTTGGGCAGGAAGAGCGCCGTAGCGCCCAGCAGCGGTACGAATGAGCACAGCTTGTACACGTAGGAGAGGCTTTTGACGTCTGCAATGCTGCCCAGCACGGCGGCGGCTATGCCGGCTATGCCGAAGGCAAGCCCAAAGAACAGCCCGGATATAAGCCCAATTTTGGTGGGGAGCAGCTCCTGCGCGTAAACAAGTATCGCCGAAAATGCGGAGGAAAGCACCACGCCAATGGCCACGCTCAGCACGCAGGTCCACAGCAGGTTGGCGTAGGGCATCATGAGCGAAAAGGGGGCGGCGCCCAAGATGGAAATCCAGATAACGTACTTCCGCCCAAAGCGGTCGCCAATGGGACCTCCCAGCAGCGTGCCCGCCGCCGAGGCAAAAAGAAAGGCAAACAAAAACAACTGCGATTGCTGCGTGGTAACGCCGAATTTCTCTATCAGGTAAAACGTGTAAAAGTTGTTCAGGCTTGCCATGTACACGTACTTGGAAAAAATGAGCACCAGCAGCACGGCGAGCGAAAAGTAAATTTTCTTTTTCGGCAGGCGCACGCGGTGGATGGCTGCCTTTTTTACCGTGCCGGAGCGCATCAGCTGTATTTTTTTGCCGTACCACTTTACAATCGGGCTTTTGGTGAGCAGCGAAATGATGGAGATGCCGGCGAATACGGCGATGTAGCGCTGTCCGTAAGGCGCAACGATGGCGGCAGCCAGCAGCGGACCTATGGAGCCGCCAAAATTTCCGCCCACCTGAAAGATAGATTGCGCCAGCCCGTGCCGACCTCCCGAAGCGAGGTGCGTTAGCCGCGAGGCTTCGGGGTGAATGACCGACGAACCCAAGCCGATAAACGCTACAGCGGCCATCACCCAGTATATGGAGCCGGCAAAGGCCAGCATCAGCAGGCCTACCATGGTTGAGGTTGTGCCTGCGCTAAGGTACCACACCTGCGGACGCCTATCGAACAGCACGCCAAACAGGGGCTGAAACACGGAGGCGCAGAGCTGGTAAACAAGCACCGTGAGGCCGATTTGCCCAAAGGTCAGCGCGAGGTTGTCCTTGATAACCGGATAAACGGCGGAAACCGTTGACTGAAAAGCGTCGTTGAAAAGGTGCGCCAAGCTCAGGTACAGCAGCATGGAAATGGACGTGCCCTCGGTAGAAGCCGAATTTTTCATGCAACCCGCTACTTGCTAATGCCCCTCAGCTTGATTTGCGTAAGTACGCGCTTGGTGTCGAGGGTAAAGTCGCCGTTCATGATCCACGTGTAGTAGCTGGGCTCCTTGGCCAGCACGTCGGCAACTTTTTTGCCCTTGTGCTTGCCAAAGTTGATGATTTCGTTGCCGTCGCTGTCCAGCACTACGCGCCCTGCGTAGTCAACGTTGCGGTTTTTTGCCGAAAATTCCGCCAAAAAAGCCACATCATTTTGCAATTCGGAATAGCGGTCGAGCTGCGCCAGCAGCACGTCGTAGGTGGCTCGCGTGTCGGCTTCGGCGCTGTGGGCGTTGGTCAGCTCCTTTTGGCAGTAAAATTTGTACGCCGCCGCCAGCGTGCGCTGCTCCATGCGGTGAAATATGTTTTGTACATCCACTAGGTGGCGGTTGCGAAAATCAACGTTCATGCCGGCGCGTAAAAATTCTTCCACCAGCAGCGGCACGTCAAACCTTGTGGAGTTGTAGCCCGCCACGTCGCAGCCCTCGAGGTAGGCCGCCAAATCTTTTGCCACCTCCTTAAACGTGGGGCAATCCTTCACATCCTCGTTGCTAATGCCGTGCACTTGGGTAACCTCCGGCGGAATGGGGATGGTGGGGTTAATGCGCCACGTCTTGACCTCTTCGCTCCCGTTGGGCGTCACCTTGATGATGGAAATTTCGACAATTCTGTCGCGCGCAACGTCCACCCCGGTGGTTTCGAGGTCAAAAACAGCAATTGGATTTTTTAGATTTAGATGCATTTTTTCTGTTCAGCCTACGCATTAATCATCATTGGCATAAGCAGCATCAGCGTTTCCTCTTTTTCTGCGTCTTCTCCTATCGGCAAAATAAGCCCGGCGCGGCTCGAATCGGAGAATTCAAGGCTAACCTCCTGCGTGTGCAAATTCGTCAGTATTTCTATGAGAAAGGATGATTTGAAGCCGATTTCCAGCTCCTCGCCCTCGTACTGGCAGGCGATACGCTCTACGCCCGACTGCGCAAATTCGAGGTCTTGGGCAAGTATGGTTATCTGATTTTCGGTGAGCTTGAGGCGAATAAGCCCTGTTCCGGCAGGCCCCAGCGGGGCGATACGCTTCACCACCGACAGCAGCTCTACCCTATCGATGCTCACCTTGTTGGGATTTTCTGCAGGGATAACGGTGTTGTAGGCCGGGAAAGCGCCTTCTATGAGGCGGCACACCAGCTGGTAGCCCGACAGGCGGAAGGCGGCGTTTTTGCTGTCGAAGGTAACCTCTACCGCATCCGGCTCTTTGGTTAGGATGTTGCGCAGCAGGGCGGCGGGTTTTTTGGGCAAAATGAAGGAGGTGTTGCTGTCCACCTTAACGTCGGGGCGGCGGTAGCGCACCAGCTTGTGGGCGTCGGAGGCAACAAAGGTGGCGCATTCGCCCGTCATGTCAAAGAAGATGCCGTTCATCACGGGGCGGAGTTCGTCGGAGGCGGAGGCAAAAATTGTCTGCACAATTCCTTCGTTGAGCGTTGGCGCTGCAAAGCTAATGGTTGTTGCGCCGGCTTCAATTTCGGGGATTTTGGGAAATTCCTCCGGGTCAAATCCCGGCAGCGTAAGCTTACCCGTAGCCCAGCTGATTTCGATTTGGAAGGTTTCGGGGCTTACGGTAACGGTCAGGGGCTGTTCGGGGAACTCCTTCAGCGATTCTGCCATCATACGCGGCACCGCCACGCTTCCCTCCTCCTGTACGCTGGGGACGTCAATCTCCGAGATGAGCGTAGTTTCGAGGTCTGACGCCATAATGGTCAGCTTACCGTTTTGGAGCCGAAGCAGAATATTGTCCAAAATAGGCAGCGTATTCTTGCTGTTCATTACCTTTCCCATCAGCTGCAGCTGGTTAAGAAGCTCTGTGCTTGGAATTACAAATTTCATGCGTAAAAAATTTTATTGGGCTTCTCTGCACTTTTACCCAAAATTTCGGCAAAATGTAGGCAGCGAAGCGGGTTAAACATACTCTATTATATTATCTCCCATTGAGGTTTTAGGGGCTTACTTTAGTGGGGCAAAAGTAGGAAAATATTCGCACACGCAGAACGAATGTTCATAATTACGGCTGCCGGTTGCCAAGTTGCTGGCAGCAAGCGAGAATATTTCAACACTACTTGGTCAAAAAGAAGTTGACATCTTTTATAAGCAAATCAAAATCAACCCACAATGCTATGGCGAGGTTGGGGTCGTCGTCCTGCTGGAGGTAGCAACGATTGAGGTCTATCTTGGTTGGGCGTCCGAAAGCGTCGAGCGCGTCGCCCACCGACATGTAGAGGAGCTTAATGGTGCGCGAAGTTCCGTCTTTACCCTCAATGGTAAAAACGTAGCCGGGATTGGTCAGCATAATGGCGGCGGCGTCTTCCTTGCTGAGGCTGGTGGCGTAGCGCTCAAACTTTACATCCTGGTAGTACGAAAGGTAGCGGCGAACGCGGTCGCCGTTTAAGTTACGAAACACCCTGCCGCTATACAGCTCCGTCAGCTGTGCTTGGTCAAGCGAGTCTATGCTCAACCTGAACGAGCGCCGGGGCTTGCTCAAGTTTTCCACGCTTATGGCGGCTATCTGGGAGGGCAGCATGTTTACTACGGTTGTTTTATACCAAAATAGCGGGTTGGCGTTCAGCAACGAAAAAATATCCAGCTGTTCGTTTCCTGTCACCTCCACAACGTAAGGCTTTGCGGCGGATACGGCGCCCACCGCCATGGTGTCCACCGCGCAAATTGAGTAGCTGCGCATTTTTCCCAGCCAGTCCGACACGGATACGCGTAGCGCAGCGTCCCGCACCTGACGGTATGCTTCGGCGTACTCCAGCGGCAGCGGATACTTTATTTGTAACATTTGCAGGGCAAAGAGCGCGTCGGCCACCCTTTCCTGCTGCGCTACCTTGTCGCCTTCGATGTACCAAATGCCGTCGCGCTTACGCAGCTTTACCTGTTGCTCGCCGTCGGAAATGGTGATGCAGCGCACCTTGTTGGCGTCGGCAAAGCCAAAGTCGGTGGAGTTTATCAGCAGCGAGCGTCCTAAAAAAAGTAGCAGCGCCGCCGCCGCCGTAATCAGCCCGAGCACGATAATAATTTGCCTGCGGTTGGTAGTTTGTTGCATATAGCTATCCTCAAAAAAATATATATTCCGAAAGTTACAGCCGAATCCGGCTACAAATATAATCAGAGTTTTGGAATAAGGAAATCGACCAATTTTCGCCTGTTCAACTTTCGCTACTCAACGGAAACGCTTGCCTCCACCACCCTGCGGGCGTCAATAGCGTCCTTGTCGGGTTGCTTGCCGCCAATGGACAAGCGGACTGTGCCTGCCTCCGTTACCCAGCGGTTTACGTCAACTTGGGCAAGCTGCTGCGGGGTGAGCACAAAATCGACGGTCTTGGTTTCTCCCGCCCTGATGTGAATACGCTTAAAGCCTTGCAGCGAGCGGATGGGAACGCGGCGCTTGGCGTCCGTATGGGCAACGTAGAGCTGCACTACCTCGTCGCCGTCGTACTT
>JAISLN010000034.1 GCA_031290835.1 Prevotellaceae bacterium | reverse complement strand
CCAAAATAATTGCATCAATAATCTCATTTTCAAATTTCTACGAAATGATTTTCGGAAGAAAAATTTCGTACCTTCTGAACACCCTACCCGTAGGGATGCATCTCTCGGTAGAGACGACGACCTTGCTGTTTCTACCGAGAGAGGCATTCCTACGGAATGCCCGCTTGGACGATGCTTAGCTAACCTTTTACTTCCCCACCATCACCTTTGCTGTACGTGCTCCCAGCTTTACGATGTACGCTCCTTTGGGCAGGCTCGACACGTTGAGGGTTGTTTTTTCGCCGGGGCTTGCCTTGCAGGTAGCCGCGAGGGTTCCGGCGAGGGTGTAAACCTCTACCGCTTCGCCCGACTTTTGGTCGCCGTGCTCAACGATGAGCACGCCGTGGGTGGCGGGGTTGGGGTAGATGGTGAGCGTGGCGGCGGCGGTGGCGGTTACGGCGGAGGGCTGTTGGGGCTCGGCTGGCTCCCCGCGATTTATCGTGATGGCGTAGGTCAGCGTGGTAAGGCTATCCGCCGATGTTACAACAATTTCGGCCACATTGCTCCCCTCCTCCAGCTGCATTGTTCCGTTTCCGTCAACCAGAGCGTCTTCGTCCACCGGCCGCGCCAGCACGATGACGTAGGTGATGTTTTTGTCCACCGTCAGGGAGTACTCCCGCACGTCCGGGCTGAAAGCCGGCGACAGCTCCAGCGCCGGGAGGTCGGCGTTGCTCACCGTAATGCCTGCAAGCGCTGCGCTTCTGCTGCGGATGACGGTAACGGTGTAGGCGTGTTCGGCGCCGCTGCTGTTGTCGACTATCGTAATGGTGAAAACGTTTTCGCCCACGCTTAAGCTTTTTTCTCCGTCGCCCGCTACGCTTACGTCCGGGCTGGCCGACGTTGCCGCCAGCGTGATGCGCTCAAGGTTGTTGCCCACCCTAACGGTGTAGGCAAATACGTCCGGGGCAAAAGCTGGCTCCATTGCTCCGCTGCTCACCGTGAGGCTATTAAGGCTCAGGAGGGCGCTCACGCCGCTTCCGGCGAGGGGCAGCTCCACGCTGCTTGCAGCGTTGCTTATGCGGAGCGTAGCGCTGTATGGTTGCGCCGCTTCCGGCGCAAAGGCTACGCTTAGCGTTCCCCCCGTGCGGGGATTCCATTCGTCGGCTTTGGCGAGGGTAAAGCTTGAGGCGTTGGCTCCGCTCACTTCGCAGGTGACAGTATCGTCGTCGGTGGGGTTTCGCACGGCAACCGTCAGGGTGAGCACGCGCGCTGTGCCCGCCAAAACGTCGCCAAAGGTAAGCTGTGCGCTGTCGGCTACAATGTAGGCAGCGGTCGGTACGTAGGTAAACTTGAGCACGCTGCCGCCGTCGCCCTGGGGAGGATATTCGCCAACGGCTGTTGCGCCTGTGCCCGTACCGCCGTAGCTGTTTATGAAATCTCCGCTCGCTCTCTTGAGCAGCCACCATCCGCCGTATTCGGCGGCAGCGCTGCTGTAGAAGCTGTATTCGTCGCCAACGACGGAGGTTTTGGCAGAGCTGCTTGCGAGGCGGTTGCCATCGAAGCTCTCCACCTTAAAGGCGTCGCTTCCGTCGCCGCTAAGGATTTTGGTTAGCGGTTCGCTCACGGGTCGCAGCTTCCAGGCCTGCGCCATGTTTTTTTCCGCCACCGGCTCCTGCACCAGGTTATTGCCCGCGCCCTTGTCGGTAATTACCTTGTCGTCCGTTCGCCTGGCAAAGCTGATGTTGTAGTAAAATTCGTCCTTGTCGGTGGTGGTAATTACGGGGAGGCGGTTTTCGGTACCGGTTGGCGCTACGCTGCTGCCCTGCGGGATGAAGGAGATGGCCGTGCCGTCGCCGTCGCCCCTGTTTCCGTCAAGCTGGTTTGTAGCGCTGTGCTTGTTGATGGATATGGCTGCGTTGCTCGCGAGGTTGAGCTGGTAAAGCTCGGGGTGTGCGTCGTCGGCAATGAGCCTGTAGGTCGCTTGGGAGGCAGGCGCGGCAAAGAAGCGGTCGGCGCCCACCGAGGCGCTGTCGCCGGTGAGGGCAGCTCCGGCGGGGTTGTAGGCTACCTCGTTGCCCCTTTTGCTCACCAGCTTG
The DNA here is from genome assembly GCA_031290835.1 of Prevotellaceae bacterium. Taxonomy (GTDB): domain Bacteria; phylum Bacteroidota; class Bacteroidia; order Bacteroidales; family UBA932; genus JAITMY01. The sequence continues at coordinate 1,842 of JAISLN010000034.1, read as the reverse complement.
TACTCGCCGACATTTTCGCCCGCCGCCAGCTTCCACTGTGCGCCCTTGCGGTCGAGGTTGGTGCAGGGCGCCACTATGAGGGGCTCGCCTGCGCCCTGGTCGTAGAGGTACTGCTGCCCGGCTCCTCCCCAGTCGCGCTTTTCAAGCTTGATGTAGTACCATTGCTCGCTTTCGCCGCCGCTTATCACCAGCGGATTCCCCTTGGCGTCCTGCCGGAAAGCCTCTATGGTGATGGTTGTGTCGCTTTGCAGGTCGGCCAGGGTTATGCGGTAGCGCCCGCCACCCAGCGAATCGTAGGGTAACGGCTGTGGGTTGTCCACGCCGGAGGTAACGGCGGCGAGCCTGTCGGCGGTGCTAAACTCTACGCTCATCGTGCCCGCTCCCAGCACGTAGGATGGCGCGTTACCGGCGGGAGACGTGAGGGTTATCATACCGGTATCCCTGATTACGGTAAGGGTTACCTGCGACGTAACGCTGGCAGCAAGCAGCAGCGTATCGCTCACCTCTACGCTCTCGCTCGCGGCTTTCACCACGAGGGTTGCCGTATAGACGCCATTCTCAAGTCCGGCGGGGTCGAAGGAGAGGCTGAGCGTACCGCCTTTGCTTTCGCTCCAGCCATCGGCTTTGGCAACGGCAAAGGGAGCGGCGGCGGCGCCTTCGATGGTGCAGCTTACTTCGCCGGTAACGAAGCGAACGTCAACGGAAACCGTTTTTACGGTAACGTCGCTTACTCCGCTAAGGTTACCGAAGTGAACGGTATCGGCGCTGAGCGTAAGGGAGGGTTCCACTGCAACAAACTCCAGCTCTCTATCCATGCTGTTGTCCCAGTAGTTGGTATTGGCAGCGCAAACGTAAGAATAGTCGCCCTTGCCTACGCTTGCATTGTAAAGCGACCAGCGCTGTTGCAGGCTCGCGGCGCCGCCTTTTGTAGCATTCTTACTGTACTCGTTCCACGTCAGGGCAAACACATCTCCCGCTACGTCGGTAATGGAGGGTACATCATTGTCGGAGTTTTTACTTTTAAAGTAAGTTTCGTCCCAGTTCTGTATTTTAACACCGCTGTCGGCGGCCACAAACCTCCAAAACTGCGTCAATACGGCGGCGTTGGGCCGCACGGAGGTAATGTTATTTCCCTGCCCGTTTCCCTGCCAAACCTTGGTTTTTTCGCCTATGGAGGTTGCCCCGTCGAGGGCGTAGATTTGGTACCAGGCGTTGAGCTTGGGCATAGCCTTTGGCATATTCTCTACGGGAACAAGGGTAATGGCGCTTCCGGCATCCGAGCTGCCCGCGTCCGTTTTTCCGGCAACGCCGTTTCCGCTTGCGGGTTTATTCACCACGCTGCCAAATCCGGGGTAATTTCCGCGCAGCTGAACGCAGGGTTGCACAGCGGAAATATCAAACTTAAATATAGCCGTTGCGCCGTCGGCGCTCTGCGTAGTAAGATCAACTCCTTTCATATCTAAGTAGTTACCTAATTTGCTTTGCACCCTGAAGTAGCTTCCCTCACGGATAAACCTCCACTGCAAGCTGTCGGTAAACAAGCTGACGGCCGAGGGATATACCTTTTGCGCCGTAACGCTCCCGGCGGCGCCGTTGTCCTTCAGCAAGCCGCCATACCTGCGCTCAAACACAACGTGAAAGTAGGGCGATTCCGTCCACTCGCCTCCGTATGCCCCCATGTCGGTTTGCCCCCATGAGGTTTTGGAGTTGGGTATGGTGAACGTCCCCGCGCCCTTGGCGGGAGAATTTTCGGCAAGCGTGTAGTCGCCTGCGGCAGCGTTGGTAAACACGCCCTCGCTGTAGGCAATGTTGCCCTCGCCTGCGGGAACGGCTTTGTCGAAC
>JAISLN010000033.1 GCA_031290835.1 Prevotellaceae bacterium | reverse complement strand
CGCTGAAAGATGTGGAGCTGCCCAAGAAAAAGCGCCGCTCAATTGATTTTTACACGCGAAACATCAGCAAAATAGACGGCAAAATGCTGAAGTATTTGGACGTTGTGTACGACGTTCTGCACTTGGATGGCTACTACGACGGCATTTTAAACGCCAAGATAATAAATGAAGGCTTTGCTACCGCCTACGAAATCATCAACAAGATAAAACCCTCCGGGGCGAGCGAGGTGGAGAGCGCGTAATTTTGTAGGGACGAAAATTTGCAGCCGAAAAAACTATTTTAATTAATTATGAATGAAGGACTTGTGTCGAAACGCTACGCAAAAGCGTTGCTGGAGTTTGCGGCGGCGCGTGGCGAGGACAAGCTCATGTACGAAAGCATGAGGCTGCTGTCCGAAGCTATTGCGGCTACGCCACGCCTCCGCGAAACGCTGCAAAGCCCTGTGGTAGCGCACAGCGACAAGGAGGCGCTGCTGCTTGGCGCTGCCGGCGCGGCTGCGGGCGAAAGCTACCGGCGGTTTGTGCGGCTGGCGCTGGCAAACCGGCGCGAAGGCTCGCTGCAAAACATTGCCCTCAGCTACCTCGACCTTTACCGTCGTGCGCACCGAATTGGGCGAATTTCCGTTGTTTCGGCGGCGCCCCTGTCCGACGCTTTAATCGGCAGAATAAGGTACGACGTGGAGCGGCGCACGCGCGGCACGGTGGAGCTCGACGTTCGCGTTGACCACAGCTTGGGAGGCGGATTTATTTTTCAAATGGATGATTTTCGCCTTGACGCCTCTGTGGCAGGACAGCTCGAGAAAATTCGCAGGAGGCTGGTGGGATGAAAATCTGCTCTGAGCTGAGCAAGGGTGAGAAAAAAAGGTTGCCGAAAATTTCGGTAACGGGCAAAAGTTTACGGGTTGGCGGTGAAAAATTTTCCACCACCAATTTTACAAATAGGAGCAATAAAAAACAACATAAAAGCTGTAGCGGCAGCAAACAAAATCGTCACACATAAATCGTAGAAAATATGTCAGATATAAAAGTAAGCGAAGTTTCCGAAATTCTAAAGCGTCAGCTGGAGAATATTGACGTCAAGCTGGAGTTTGACGAAGTTGGCGTGGTGCTTCAGGTGAGCGACGGCGTGGCGCGTATTTACGGGCTTGCCAACGCCGAAGCCAACGAATTGCTCGAATTTCAGGATGGCATGATGGGCGTGGTGATGAACCTCGAAGAGGACAACGTTGGCGCGGTGCTGCTTGGCTCCACCGACCGCATTAAGGAGGGTTTTTCGGTGCGCCGCACGGGAAGGATTGCCTCCATCAACGTTGGCGAGGGCATGTTGGGCAGAGTTATCGACCCGCTGGGCGAGCCGCTCGACGGCAAGGGACCCGTTGCCGGCGAGCGCCTGCGGATGCCGCTGGAGCGCAAAGCGCCGGGGGTAATCTACCGTCAGCCTGTGAACCAGCCGCTGCAAACGGGCCTAAAGGCGGTTGACGCCATGATCCCCATCGGGCGCGGGCAGCGCGAGCTCATCATCGGCGACCGCCAAACCGGAAAGACCAGCATTGCGCTGGACGCCATCATCAACCAGCGCGAGGGCTACCTCAACGGCGACCCCGTTTACTGCATCTACGTTGCCATAGGGCAAAAAGGCTCTACGGTAGCCTCCATCGTCAATACGCTGCGCGAAAAGGGAGCGCTGGACTACACCGTGGTGGTGGTGGCAACCGCCGCCGATCCTGCCGCGCTACAGTACTTTGCGCCATTTGCGGGAACAGCCATCGGCGAATACTTCCGCGACACGGGGCGACATGCGCTGGTGGTTTACGACGACCTGTCGAAGCAAGCGGTGGCGTACCGCGAGGTGTCGCTCATCCTGCGCCGTCCGTCGGGGCGGGAGGCCTACCCGGGCGATATTTTCTACCTGCACTCCCGCCTTCTGGAGCGGGCGGCGCGCATAAATACCCAACAGGAAGTTGCCGAAAAAATGAACGACCTGCCCGAAAGTCTGCAAGGCAAGGTGAAAGGCGGCGGGTCGCTTACGGCGCTGCCCATCATCGAAACGCAGGCGGGCGACGTGTCGGCGTACATCCCCACCAACGTGATTTCCATTACCGACGGACAAATATTTCTCGAAAACGACCTGTTTAACCAGGGCGTTCGCCCCGCCATCAACGTAGGTATTTCGGTGTCGCGCGTGGGCGGCAACGCGCAAATCAAGGCCATGAAAAAGGTGGCGGGCACGCTCAAGATTGACCAAGCGCAGTACCGCGAGCTGGAGGCGTTTACCAAGTTCGGCAGCGACATTGACCCCGTAACGGCGTTCACGATAGACAAGGGGCAAAAAAATACTCAGCTGCTCATTCAGCCGCAGTACCAACCCATACCGGTAGAGAAGCAAATTGCGGTGCTCTACTGCGGAACGCGCGGGCTGCTGCGCAGCATCAAAGCGGAACAGGTGCACGAATTTGAAAAGCTGTTTGTTGATATGCTGGAGGCGCAGCACAGGGAGGACGTCCTTGCGCCGATAAAAAAAGGTATCCTTGATGACAGCGTAACGAGCATAATTGAAAAGGTGGCGGACGAAGTGGCGAAAACGGTGGGGAAATTTTGAATTCTAAATTTTGAATTTTGAACCGAGCGAAGCGAACACCTTAAAGAAACCAAAAAGTGTGAGTAATTGCGCAAAGCGAGGAAATTCTAAAATTCTACGTTCTAAACCCTACAATTCTAAACTTCTATATTCTAATTAAATGGCACAGCTTAAGGAAATAAAGGAACGAATAAATTCCGTGAAAAACACGCGGAAGATTACGTCTGCAATGAAGATGGTGTCCGCTGCAAAGCTAAACCGGGCGCAGAAAAACATTGCAGGGATGCTTCCGTATTCCAACGCCATGCACCACATTCTCCGCAGCGTGCTGTCGTCGGGCAGCGATTTTGAAACGTCGCTATCCACGCAGCGTCCGGCAGAGCGCGTTGCCATTGTTGCGTTTTCGTCGGACAGCTCGCTGGCAGGCTCCTTCAACTCCAACGTGGTAAAGGAGCTGCGCCGAACGCTCAACGCCTACGCGCACCTTCCCAAAGAAAAAATTTACATCTACACCATCGGCAAAAAAGTGTTTGAGGCGGCGGGAAAGCTGGGCTATACCGTTGCCCGCAACTTTGAGGGGCTGGCCGCCAAGCCCGACTACGACACGCTTGCCGCGTTTGCCGGAGAGCTGATAGCGCAGTTTGGCGCTGCGGCAATTGATAGGGTGGAGGTGATATACCACCACTTCAAGAGCGCCGGATCGCAGGCGCTTACGCGCGAAGTTTTTTTGCCGCTCACGCTTGATACCGCTCACGCCCAAGAAGAGGCAGCGGATAAGAAAATCCTGCCGGACTACATTGTAGAGCCGTCGAGCGATGAGGTGTTTGCCGCGCTGCTGCCCAAGTCGCTCAAGCTGAGGCTATACACCATGCTGCTCGACTCCAACGCTTCGGAGCACGCCGCGCGCGTCATTGCCATGCAGCTGGCTACCGACAACGCCGACGAGCTGATTACCGACCTCACCGTTGACTACAACAAATCGCGCCAACAATCCATCACCAACGAGCTGCTTGATATTATCGGCGGGTCGATGAAGTAGCAAAGATGAAAATACTTTTTATTGTACCCGGCTCGGGCGACCCGTTCTACTGCGGAAACTGCTTCAGAGACAACCTCCACGCCAACGCGCTGCGCAGCGCAGGGCACGACGTTGTTGTGATGCCGCTCTACCTGCCGCTGACGCACGAGTCGTTTGAGGGAAATACGCCGCTGTTTTTTCCCGCCACCACCTTTTACGTAGCGCAAAAATTCTTTAGCCGCCGGCAAATGCCGCGCTGGCTGGAGAAGCTGTTGGGCGCACGGCCCATGCTCAAGTTGGCCGCTTCGCTTTCGGGGAGCACCTCTGCGGGCGGCATGGAGGGCATCACGCTTGCCATGGTAAAGGGCGAGGGCGTCGCCTTTTGCAGCCAAGTGGCGCCGCTGGTGGAGTGGATAAAAACCCACGAAAAGCCGGACGTGATACACCTCTCGAGCACGCTCGTGGTTGGCGTGGCAAAGGCGGTGAAGCAGCAGGTGGACATTCCGGTGGTTTGCTCCCTGCAGGACGAGGAGGTGTGGATTGACAACCTGAAAAAGGAGTACGCCGACGCAGCGTGGAGGGGCATTGCCGATAACCTGAAGTACGTGGACAAGCTGGTTGCCTCGAGCGAATTTTACAGGGACGCCGCCCGCCGCCGTATTCCCCAAATTACGGACGTGGCGGTGGTATATCCGGGCGTAAACCGCGCAAAGTACGCCGCCGTGCGACACCCGCAGCACGCCACCATTGGCTTTTTCTACCGGATGAATAGGGAGAATGGGCTGCACATTTTGGCGGAGGCGTTTGTGCGGCTGAAAAGAAAAGGAGCGCTGCCCGACCTCCGGCTCAAGGTTGGCGGCGGATACACGTCGGCGGACGGGAAGCTTCTGCGGCAGGTGCGGCAAACGCTCGCCCCCTTCATGGACCACGTGAGCTGGAGCGACACGTACAGCCTGAGCGACCACGCCGCCTTCTACCGCGAGGTGAGCGTTATCTGCGTGCCCATAACGTTTGACGAGGGCGTTGGGCTTTACCTTTGCGAGGCGTTTGCGGCAGGCTGCCCCGCCGTAGAGCCCGCCACAGGCTCTTTTGTAGAGGTGGTGGGCGACGCCGGCCTAACCTACTCCCCCAACAACAGCGCCGCGCTTGCCGACGCCCTCGAACGCCTGCTGACCAACGAACAGCTGCTAACCCAATGCCGCAGCAACGCCCTCCGCCTCTCCGAAACGCG
>JAISLN010000032.1 GCA_031290835.1 Prevotellaceae bacterium | reverse complement strand
TTTCTGCGTATTTGGTGCCTTGCGAAAAAGAGGGCGGCATTTGGCCGGCTACGTAGTACAGCTTTTCTTCAAACGTTGCAAAAGTTTTTCCGCTTTCGGTGCAGTAACTTTCTATCGTTTTTCCGGCGCCCTCAAAGCGATGCATTTCTCTTTCGGTGAAGATTACTAATACGTTGCCCGACGCCACATCGTTATATTGTTGTGGGTCATCGGGCAGTAGCACAAAAATTTTTTCGCCCGTTTGCTCATTGCTCTTATAGTATTGCTCATATTGGTCGGGTGTGAGCTCGTAAAACTCTTCCCTCTTAGGTAGAAACCCCAACCTGAAGACAGCCTTGATGGTGCTTCCCATAGCAAAGAAATCCAGAATATTCATAGCTTTATACCAAATACAGCGCACTTTTTGCGCATTTTATGTAGCTTTAGAAACAAAATACTTGACGCCCACAAAGGTAAGAGAATTATTGGGGAGCCGCAACACTTTGCTTCTACAGGGCAAGGTTACATTAGCTTTACTTCCAAGGGTTTATTCTATCCGAAGGTTTAATTTGACTTTAATTAACTCAATTAACTTGCACGGTATTTCTCAAATATCCACCTTTGCAAAAAGTTAATCGAATTATTAAATAATCAAATTAAACATCGCAACTAACATGGCTACCAATAACAGTATCAGCACCGAACAGTCCATTGTGAAGGCCGCCGAGGAGGTCTTTTTGAGCAAAGGCTTTGCTATGGCCCGAACGATGGATATTGCCAAGCTTGCGGGCGTGAACCCTGCCATGCTGCACTACTACTTCCGAACGAAGGAAAATTTGTTTGAGGCCGTGTTTGCGCAAAAGATACGGCACGTTATTGCTACCATGTACGAGGTGCTGGGAACCGACATGCCGCTGATGGAAAAGATTAAGATGCAGGTAGAAATGCAGTACGATTTTTTGCTGGACAACCCGCAGCTGCCGTTTGTGGTGATAAGCGAAATAGCCCGCGTGCCGCAGCGCACCGAAAATATTAAGGCAATGGTGGGTGGACAGGTGCTGAAAATAATCGAAAAGCTACAGGCGGAGCTGGATGAGGCGCACAGGGAGGGGAAAATACGCAAAATATCAGCTTTCAATTTAATGGGGAGCGTTATATCGCAAAACATTTTTCTGTTTTTAGCGCGTCCCATTTTTCAGGCCGTTACGGATATGACAGACGCCGATTTTGAAAAGTTTATGGCAAGCAGAAAGCAAGAAAACGTTACCTGCATCCTGAACAGCCTTAACGAGGGGAAATTTTGAATTTTGAATTTTGAATTTTAAATTGCGCAAAGCGCTCTAAATTCTCCAAACTTCTAACTTCTAACTTCTAAACTTCTAACTTCCAAACTTCTAACTTCCAAACTTCTAAACTTCTAAACTTCTAACTTCCAAACTTCTAAAAATAAATACCATGAATCAGCTGTTTCTTATCTGCGGTGGGGTGATTTTCGGGCTTTTGTGCAGCGCTTCGCTCAAGGCGCAGACGCCTATTACCCTTGAGCAGTGCAGGGCGCGCGCGCAGGCAAGCTACCCGACGGCAAGGCAGCGCGGTTTGGTAGAAAAGGCAATGGAGCTCAGCGTTTCCAACCTCAACAGAGGCTACCTGCCGCAGGTTTCGCTGGCGGCTAAAGCGTCGTACCAATCGGATGTAACGCAAATTCCGATAGATTTTTCTAAAATCCCCGCTCTCGGCGCTGCCATTGACGTTCCAAGCCCAAGCAAAGATCAGTACAGCGCAGCGCTGGAGGTAACCCAAACGCTCTGGGATGGCGGCGCTATCGGCGCACAGAAAAAAACGGCGAGGGCGGCCTCAGCGCTTGAGGCGCGTCAGCTGGAGGCGGAGCTGTACGCCCTCAACGAAAAGGTCAACCAGCTCTACTTTGGCGTGCTGCTGGCGGACGCGCAGCTTCGGCAAAGCGACCTGTTGGCGGACGAGCTACAGCGCAGCTACGACCGCACGGCGAGCTACGCCGAAAACGGCCTTGCCGGCCCCGCCGACTTGGATGCCGTAAAGGTAGAACAGCTCAACCTTGGCCAGCGACAGGCGCAGCTGCGGGGGAGCCGAAAGGCGTACTGCGAAATGCTGTCGGCCCTAACGTTGATGCCGGATAGCGCCTTTGAGCATTTGGAAAAACCTTTGGACGCCTTGCCGCTGCACCCGCAACCGGACAGCCTCCCCAACCTGCTGGCGCTCGGAGCGCAGCGCCGCTACCTTGATGCGCAAAAGGAAAACATCAGGGCTGCCTCGCTGCCCAAGCTGGGGCTTTTTGTGCAGGGCGGCTACGGCAAGCCGGGGCTGGATATGCTGAGCAACGATTTTGCGCCGTTCTACATTGCGGGAGCGCGCCTCTTGTGGAATTTTGGCAGCCTGTACACGCAAGCCAACGAGCGCAAAAAAATTGAGCTGAAGAAAAGTGCGGTGGCGCTGCAAACGGAGGCCTACATGCTCAACCTCAACCTGCAAAAGGCGCAGCTCACGGCAAGCATGCAGAGCATTCGCGATATGATGAAGATGGACGACGAAATTATTGCGCTGCGCGAAAGCGTGAAAAAAGCGGCGGAGGCAAAGGTGGCCAACGGAACGCTTAGCGTAGCGGAGCTGCTGCGCGAGGTAACCGCCGAAAATCTGGCAAGGCAGCAAAAGGCGCTGCACGAGGTGGAGCTGATGATGGCGATTGCCGGATACAGGCAGCTGCTCAACGGTCAGTGAAAACGAAGTACATAAACCAACAATATAAACCAACAAGCTATGGAAATAATGCAAAATGCTAATCGTCGGTTGAGGCAAGGCTGCTTTCACCTTTCAGCCCGCAGCGGCCGGCTGATTGTTGCGCTGCTGCTTGCGGCGGGATGCGGCGGGAGGCAGCAAAAGTACGACGCCACAGGCGTATTTGAGGTTACGGAAATCGTAGTATCGTCCGAAGCAAGCGGTAGGCTGCTGTGGTTTGACGCAGAGGAGGGCATGCCGCTGCAAGCCAACCTGCCAATAGGGTGCGTGGATACCACGCAGCTGTACCTGCATCGGCGGCAGGTGCAGGCGCGCATCAAGGCGACGCAGCGCCGCTACGTGGACGTATCCGTGCAAACGGCCGCCCTTGAGCAACAGGTAGCCACCGCAAAAAGTGAGCTGCGCCGCTTTGAAAATCTTCTGCAATCCAACGCCGCAACCCAAAAACAGGTGGACGACCTTAGCGCTCAGGTGGCGTTGCTGGAGAAGCAGCTCGCCGCGCAAAAGCTGGCGATGGAAACCGGCAACAAAGGCGTTGCCGACGAAACGCTTGCGCTCAAGGCTCAGCTGGCGCAGCTCGACGATCAGCTGAAAAAGTGCGCCGTTGCAAGCCCCGTGGCGGGAACAGTGCTGGCAAAGTACGCGCAGCCGGGCGAGCTGGTCGCGCCGGGAAAAGCCCTCTTCAAAGTCGCCAACTTAGAGAATATGATGCTCCGGGCGTACATCACCTCAAGCCTGCTGACGCAGGTAAAAATCGGGCAGCCCGTAAAGGTATTTTCCGACTTTGGCGAAAAAGACATGAGAGCCTACGACGGCGCCATCACGTGGATTGCAGACAAAGCGGAGTTCACCCCCAAAACCATCCAAACCCGCGATGAGCGCACCAACTTGGTTTACGCCATAAAAATTACCGTCAAAAACGACGGCTACATTAAGCGCGGAATGTACGGAGAGGTGCAGCTCGAAAACCAATGAAACCTGCGTAGCGATGTGAATCCGAAATCCAACATACAGGCAATGCCTGCAACACAAGGCATAGCTGCCGGCCATCAGCCGCCGGTCATCAGCTGCAGGCAGCTGAGCAAGCGCTACGGCAGCGTTGAAGCCCTGCGCAGCGTTTCGTTTGACGTGGAGCGCGGCGAAATATTCGGCTGCATTGGCCCCGACGGCGCCGGAAAAAGCACGCTCTTCCGCATCCTTGCCACCCTGCTCCGCGCCGATAGCGGTAGGGCTACCGTGGAGGGCTTGGACGTGCAGAAGGATTTTCGCGCCATACGCAGACGCTTAGGCTACATGCCCGGCCGCTTTTCGCTTTACCAAGACTTGAGCGTGGAGGAAAATTTGAGCTTTTTTGCCGCCATATTCGGCGTTACGGTGCGCGAAAGCTACCCGCTGATACGGGACATTTACGGTCAGCTGGAGCCGTTCAAAGCTCGGCGAGCCTGCAAGCTGTCGGGCGGGATGAAGCAAAAGCTGGCGCTGTGCTGCGCCCTCATCCACAAGCCCTCCGTGCTCCTCCTCGACGAGCCTACCACCGGCGTTGACCCCATTTCGCGCAGAGAATTTTGGGAGATGCTTGCGCGGCTGCGGCAGCAGAGCATCACCATTATCGTCTCCACCCCCTACATGGACGAGGCTATGCGCTGCGACAGAATTGCGCTGGTGAAGGACGGCGCTTTTCTCCAAATCGAAGCGCCGCAAAGCATTATCAGCCGCTTTCCGCAGGCGCTGTGGTCGGTGCAGGGCGACCCCATGTACGGGTTGCTCAAAGACTTGCGGCGGCACGAAGATATTATGGCGGCCTACGCCTTTGGCGATGCGCACCACGCAACGGTGAGGAGCGAGCGAATTACCCCGCGGCAGCTTGGCGAAAACCTGAAAGCGCTGGGCTACCTCAACGTGGAGGTAAAGGAAATTCAGCCAACCATTGAAGATTGCTACATGCACCTGACGGCGGACAGCTGAGAAAAAAATTAAAAAATTAAAAAATTAAAAAATGAGGAATACCTTAGCAAGGAGCGCTCAGCATCTCTCCATTTACGTTGAAAATCTCACCAAGCGCTTCGGGAGCTTCACCGCGGTGGACAATATTACGTTCAGCGTGGAGCGGGGAGAAATTTTCGGGTTTTTGGGCGCCAACGGCGCGGGCAAAACCACCGCCATGCGCATGCTGTGCGGCTTGAGCAAGCCTACTTCGGGCAGCTGCGTGGTGGCGGGCTACGACGTGTCTCGCGAGCCGGAAAAGGTGAAGCAAAGCATTGGCTACATGAGCCAAAAGTTTTCGCTCTACGAAGACCTCAAGGTGTGGGAAAACATTCGCCTCTTTGCCGGAATTTACGGCATGGGCGAAAAGCTGATAGCGTCCAAAACCGAGCAAACGCTGGCTCACCTTGGCTTTGAGGCGGAGCGCAATACGCTGGTAAAAGCCTTGCCGCTGGGCTGGAAGCAAAAGCTGGCTTTTTCGGTGGCCATTTTTCACGAGCCGGAGGTGGTATTTCTCGACGAGCCTACGGGAGGCGTTGACCCCGCCACGCGCCGCAGGTTTTGGGAGATGATTTATCAGGCGGCGGAGCGCGGCGTTACCGTTTTTGTTACCACCCACTACATGGACGAAGCCGAGTACTGCAACCGCGTGTCCATCATGGTTGACGGGCGAATTGAGGCGCTTGATGCGCCCAAAAATTTGCGGCAAAGATTCGGCGCCTCCGGCATGGACGCCGTTTTTCAGCGAATAGTCGAAAAATAGCGGGGAAGCGCGTCCCGTAAGCAACAGCGCCAAATATCAAACAACAACAAAACGCTACCGCCATGTCGCACCGCAAGCCTGCGCTATCCGTTTTCAACGCTCAGCTGGTCTGGAAGGAGTTTCGGCACATCTTCCGGGACGCCCGCAGCATGCTGATTTTACTTGCCATGCCCGTGGTGCAAATCATCCTTTTTGGCTTTGCCATCACCAACGAGGTCAAGAACGCGCAGGTGGCCGTTTTCGACCCCTCCGGCGACGCCGTTACTACGCGCCTCATCGAGCACATCCACGCGAGCCGCTACTTCGACGTGGTGCGGAATTTGGGCAGCGCCGCCGAGGCCGGCGAGGTGTTTCGCGAGGGGCGGGCAAGCCTCGTGGTGATATTTAGCGAAAATTTTGGCGAAAATATGTGGCGCACGGGCGAGGCCACGGTGCAGCTCCTCGCCGACGCCACCGACCCCACCCAAGCCGCAACGCTCACCGGCTACGCCTCGAGCATCATTGCCGGCTACCGGCAGGAGCTGCTGGCGGAGCGCCGCATCCCAATGCGCGTAACGGCGCAGGTCAACATGCTCTACAACCCGCAGCTACAGGGAGCCTACAACTTTGTCCCCGGCGTGATGGGCATGATTTTGATACTCATTTGCGCCATGATGACCGCCATTTCCGTTGTCCGCGAAAAGGAAACGGGCACTATGGAGGTGCTGCTGGTGTCGCCCGTGAAGCCGGCTGCGCTCATATTCTCCAAGCTGACGCCCTACTTTGCGCTCTCCGTTGTCAACCTCGCCACCATTTTGCTCCTGTCGGTTTACGTGCTCCACGTGCCGGTGAGCGGGAGCCTGCTGGGGCTGACGATGCTGTCGCTGCTCTACATTTCCGTTTCGCTGGCGCTGGGCATGCTGATTTCAACGATAGCTGCCACGCAGGTAGCGGCAATGCTTGCCTCGAGCATGGTGCTCATGCTGCCCGTAATGCTGCTGTCGGGCATGATGTTTCCCGTAGAAAACATGCCAAAAATCCTGCAATGGCTCTCGAGCATTGTGCCGGCAAGGTGGTACATTGCCGGCGTAAAAAAGCTGATGATAGAAGGCTTGCCCGTTGCTTCGAGCCTGAAGGAGATAGCCATTCTTTCGCTCATGGCGATTGCGCTCATAGCGGCAAGCTTCAAAAAGCTGAAAAAATGAAAACCGAAATTGAAGAATGAAAAATTAAATAGCTCGACAAAACTATGGTGCTGAAGTTTTTAATCGAAAAAGAGTTTAAGCAGCTGGTGCGCCACTCCTTCCTGCCCAAGCTCATCATCCTCATGCCCTGCGTGATGCTGTTGGTCATGCCGTGGGTGGCAAGCTACGAGGTAAAGGACGTCAGCGTGTGCGTGCTGGACAACGACCGCAGCGCGCTCTCCTCCCGCCTGACGCAAAAGGTAGCCTCGTCCCCCAACTTTCGCCTCACGGCAACGGCTTTTGGCTACAGCGAGGCTGTGCAGAGCATCGAATCCGGCAAAGCCGACTTGATTTTGGAAGTTCAGCCGGGCTTTGAGCGGCAGCTGATGCGCGAAGGCGAGGCTGAGGTCATGCTTTCGGTCAACGCGGTAAACGGGGTGAAGGGCGGCTTGGGGAGCAGCTACCTCCTCAACATCCTGAACGATTACGCCGCCGAGCTTTGCGCCGAGCGCTTCCCTTTGGTGAGCGCGGCTGCGAGCGGCAGCTTTCAGCTGCGGGCAAGCTACTTTTTCAACCCCCACCTCAGCTACAAAGCCTACATGCTGCCCGCGCTCATGGTGTTGCTCATCACCTTGCTCTGCGGGTTTTTGCCGGCGCTCAACATTGTGAGCGAAAAGGAAGCCGGCACCATTGAGCAGCTCAACGTAACGCCGGTAGGCAAGCTCACCTTTGTTGCAGCCAAGCTAATACCCTACTGGATTGTAGGCTTCATCGTCATCAGCATCAGCTTTGGCTTGGCAGCCTTGGTTTACAACCTTACGCCGGTGGGGAGCTTCGGCGCTATTTACCTGTTTCTTGGCGTTTATGTGCTTGCCCTCTCCGGCTTTGGCTTGGTCATTTCAAACTACTCCGGCGCCATGCAGCAGGCCATGCTGGTTGCCTTTTTTTTCATCATGATTTTTGTGCTCATGAGCGGCCTGTTCACCCCTGTAAGCAGCATGCCGCGGTGGGCGCAGTACATTACAATTTTCAACCCCCTCAAGTATTTCATGCAGGTCATGCGCATGGTTTACCTCAAGGGAAGCGGCGTTGCCGAGCTTATGCCGCAGCTACTTACGCTTTGCGCATTTGCCGTTTTTTCCAACACGTGGGCAATGCTAAGCTATAAAAAAGTTAGGTA
>JAISLN010000031.1 GCA_031290835.1 Prevotellaceae bacterium | reverse complement strand
ACGGTTATGACAGGCAGGCGCAGAATTGGTAAAACCTCCCTGCTGATGGAAGCAATGAAGGGACAAAAATACCTTCCATTTTTAGCGATGTCAGGAATCTTTGGGATACGTATAAGGATAGGGTAAAAATCAATTTTATCGTCTGTGGCTCAATATTTCCCATTGAGAACGAAAGAATTACCCAAATAGGCAGCTATTGAGACAGCAAGGGAGGCACCGCAATAGATTGCGTCGCCTTGAACGATTTTGACAAAGTGGCCATCGTTGCCGAAGTAAAGCGCAATCCTCAAAAAATAGACATGAGCTTGCTCAATGCAAAAGCAAACACCATCAAAAAAGAGCTGGGGGCTATAAAGTCGAGCTGCGAGGGCTGTCAATGAACGATATGTAGCGCCAACCGATTAGCCATAGAAGCGTCATCCAGCCGCGCCGTTACTGCCGGCAGTACACTTCGTTATTTGCCGAAATAACCATGTAGTAGGAGCTTTGGCTGGCGCTTTCGCTTCTGGTGGGCGGCGTGTTTTTCACCGCAATCATCTCCACGTACTCGTTGCTGATTTTTGAAACCAACAGCGGGTAGTAGGCAAAGTCGGCGTCGAAAGTTTTTAGCGCACTCCACTGCCCGTCGGCGTCAATGGGGTAGGCAAATGCGCCGGTTTTCCGGTTGTCGGCAGAGATGCTGTTGCCGACGGCGTCCACCAGCTCGCTGTAGGCGCCGTAAACGTAGAATCGGTCGTTTGTTCTGATAATGTTCGATAGGTAGCCGGAGAACTGCAAGGTGTTGCTCCACACCTCTTTCAGGTTGGCGGAGTTGAGCATGAGCAGCTGCATTGCGTCGCCGGTCATGCTGTAGGGCGAGAAGGCGTCGCCCTTAAACGCCAGCAGAAATGTCCCGCCAATATCGTCGTAGATGAGCTTGCGCGGCATGGCAGCTGAGGGCAGCTTGAGCTCTTTGGCGATGCTGCCGTTGCTGTTCAGCAGGTAGAGGTAGCTGGCGTTGGCTTCCGTGCGGCTACCGCCGGCAGCTACTATGGCGTAGCCGTTATCGGCTTGTCCGGTCAGCACGCCAAAACCGGCTTCCTCCTTGCAGCTAAAGGTGGTGAGCCACTCTACGCTCTTGGGGCTGTTGAGCAGCGCTGCAAACGGCGTAACTTTTCCCTGTACGCTGAGGTGAGATCCTGCCACCAGCGCTTTCTTGTTGGGCAGCACCAGCTTTGAGTGGATGTAGTATCCGGGCGCCTTCAGCTTGTCGGGCATGACGACGTCGGCGTACAGCAGCTCGGTTTTGTAGGGGATGGCGGCGCTTTTTGTCGCTGCGTTCACCTGTTCCAAAACGTTGTTTTTGTAGGCGTCCAGCGCGGTGCGCAGCAGCTGATCGTTGAGCGTCGTTTCGCCCTTCAGGTACTCCTGAAATCCGGCAAAATCCCGGTAGGCTTTCCTGAAAAAGGCGTCGTACTTTTTGACGGCGTCTGGAGTAGCCTTGCTCAGCGTGAACGTCAGCGCTGAGTCGGTTGCCCGCTTTTTCAGCATCAGGTCGTAGTAGTAGCTCGTTGATTTTGCCAGCCCGTTGGCGGCAAAGAGGCTTTTGTCCGTTACGTTGGTTGCGTTGTGGTAGAGCAGCCTTATTTTTTCCTCCTGATACTTTAGCAGTGGCGCCGCCACCGAGTTGTAGTCATACCGGTATATTTTGTTGACCACCTTTGGGTCGACGGCGTAGGTGGGGCTTGCGTCCGCTACGTCGCCGCCGCTAAGCCGGGCAATGAGGTTGGTGTTGGTTGCGTGTATTTCCTCCGTTTTTTTGTACAAAAAGGCGACATCCGTGTTCAGCATTCTGTTAAAGGCGTTGACCCACGAGGTGTAGTCCCACAGGGTTATGTTTTCGGAGAGGAAGCTGGAGGCGGTCAGCCCGTTCAGGCGGTACACCGGGATTGGCTGTAGCGAGTAGCTTATCTTGTAGCTTCCCATTGGGTACGCCTCCAGCGCCCGCTTGAGCTCGTTGAGGTAGTAGCGGGTAGAGTCGAAGTTGAGCTGCAAGTTTTGCAGATTTTGCTTGAGCTCGTCGTCTGCCAAAAAGTACAGGTCGTTGAGGCGGCTATTTTGCTCGTTGATTTTTCCGAACGCTGTGATGCAGGCGTTATACTTGCGGATGGAGGCGGTCAGGTAGCCCAGATTTTGCTCAAAGTGCACCCTGTATTCCTCCACGTCCGCCAGCCGCTCTTCAATATCCTTCCGGATGCTTTCGTACGTCCACGGCTCGGGCGAAGCCTTGTAGTAGTCTTTGTTTTTGTGCGCCTCCTTTTCGGTGAAGTAGTGCAGCGTGAGCGACAGGTACGTTTTGGTGTTGGAGATGTTTTGCGTTACCTTGATGGGCTCCACAAACGGGTCGTAGTGGCGCATCAGCCGTTGGGTAATCAGCCCCATCTGGTAGTAGCCGTTTACGTTGACAAAATCTTTGGACGTGGTGGCAGCTTGGTAGGCAAACAAGGTTTGAAACGCTTCGAGGTCGCTCATGTTTTGTATTGCTTCGTAAACTTCCTTGTACTTTGGCTGCCCGGCGGCGGTGCACAGGGTGAGCAGCGGTAGCAAAACGCAGGTAAATAGCTTTTGTATCATGGCCTATTTTTTTGTTTATTCTGTTGCTTGGTTTTCTATGATTTTTATTTCAACGCGGCGGTTTAGGGCGCGGTTTTCGTCGGAGGTGTTCGGCGCTATCGGTTGAGCTTCGCCGTAGCCTTTTGATATCAGCTGCTCCTTGGGGACGTCGTTGCTTATGAGGTAATTTTCAACGTAGCTGGCGCGCTTGTTGGAGAGCTTAAGGTTGAAGCTTTCCGACCCAACGTCGTCCGTGTGGGCGGCGATTTCGATTTTGATGTTGGGGTTAGTCTTCATGAAGTTGATGATGCGGCTCAGCTCCGCGTAAGATTCGGTGTTGAGCTCCGCCGAGTTGGTTTCAAAGGTGATGTTGTTGAACACCATTTTCGTTTTCGTTGTCAGCTCGTCCAGCTCTACGTCTTCAATTTCCAGCGTTTCTGTGAAAAACCCTGCGCCGTCAACGCCGCCAATCACAATAGCGCCTGCGCTGCCTGCGTCCGCCGCGCCCATTACGTCCATTGCGCCAACGGCGGTAGCGGCGGCGGCGATACCGGCCATGCCTGCTCCGCCGCCCGGGCTGGTTGGGCTAACCGTGATGTTGGTGTTGAAGTAGGTGTACCCCTTTTTCGACACGTTCAGCTCGTAGGTATCGCTGGCGCGTAATGAAAGTACCGGATTGCCGTTTTCGTCGTATGTTACCAGCGCAAAGTTGGTTTCGTCGCGGGTTAGGTTGCGCACCTCCACCATTACCGGCAAAATGCTTTCACCCTTCTTGTTTTTCACGTTCAGCACAAGTATTCTGCGCGCCGCCTGAAGCTCCATGCTTTTTTCAAAGCGGCTATACACCACGTCTGTTCTCAGGTCAAAGTAGGTTTCCTGCGTTTCAAAGTTGGCGCACTCCACGCGGATTTTGTAGCTGCGGCCGAGGGGCAGCCGGCACTCATACTTTCCCTTCGACACGTTGACGATGTTGTGCTGCTTTACCGGTTGGTTGGTGAACGAGTCCACCACCAGAATGTTGGGCTGCAAGGGGTAGAACAGCTCGCTGTCGTACACGTTGAGCTCCAGCGTTGCCTTGTTGAACAGCTTTGCCGCTATTGCTTCCGCCGTGTTGTCTCCGGCGCCAATGGCGTACAAATCCTTGTAGTGGTAGGTATGCGAGTAGCCTTTTTTGGAGATGTCGGCTTTGTAGAATGCTCCCTGCGTCAGGATGATGGAGAACTGCCCGTTGTCCGTTGTTGGGAATAGGCCTTTGGTGAGCGAGGTAACGGCGTCCTGCACTATGACGTCTGTTTCGATGGGTTGGTTGGTGTACAGGTCTGTCACGCGCCCCGAAAGCACAAACGTTTTTGCCGGTTTTTTATCTCCGGGCAGGGTGGCGGCGTATATTTTTTGCAGCTGCTTCTTTTTCTTCGGCTTCACGCTGACCAGAAAGTAGTCGCCCGTGCTGTTCAGCGCAGGCGATACAACGTCGTGCTCCGACTTGAGCTCGTCCACGTACACCGGGTAAAACCAGTTATCCTCGTCAATCCGGCGGGCGTGGTAGATGCCGAAGCTTTCGCCGTTTGTTACCTCCTGCCCGAGGCTGTTTTTGGCTTCCCGCCGCGAAGCAAAGAGCAGAACATTGTTGTCGGCGCAGAAAAAGGGCGTTTCCTGACACCCTATGTTGAACTCCTGCGGGAGATACTTGGGGCCTACCCACTTGTTTTCTTTGTTTTTTTCAAATAGCAGCAGCTCCTTGCAGGGGTCGGCGTTCTTTTTTGCGGCAAGCTTTGTGCGCAGCACAAAGAGCGTTTTGTTGTCCGACGAAATGGAGGGCGAAAAGAGGTCGGCGTTGGCCGATATGGGTTTTCCCACGCGCTGCGGTCTGCCCCACTGTCCGCGAACTTTTTTGGAGAAGAAGATATCGAAAAACTCTGTTCGCAGCTTGGCGTGAAAGTAGAGCACCGTTCCGTCGTGGTTGAACGAAAATCCGCCCACCTCGCTGCCCGTTTCGGCCATCAGCTCGTTGATGAAGCCAAGCGGCTCGGGGGTTGTCCATGCGCTATCCTTCAGGTGCGATTGGTAGGCGGTCATGGAGGTTCCGTCGCTTGCCAAAAAAATCAGGTATTTTCCGTCGGGCGTCATGGCCGGGTAGCGCATGGATTGCTGAAATTCGGGGAAAATATCCTGCCGCTGAAGCTCCTGAGCGCAGGCAAGCGTTGCCGCGAGGTGGAGCGCAAGGGCGGCAAGCAGCATTTTCACGTGTAGTACAAACTTTGACATGGCAGTTGAAAGTTAAGAATTTACAGAATTTCAAAATTTACAGAATTAACATCTTGGTTATGTTGTGCAAATAGCATTTATATGTAAATTCTG
>JAISLN010000030.1 GCA_031290835.1 Prevotellaceae bacterium | reverse complement strand
GCTAAATAAACAGCGTTTGTCCGCCCTCCGACAAGCTCAGGAAGGAGGCTACGCCCAGCACGTCCTTTACTTCGGGGATGAAGTCGCTTTTTTGCAGGCCCAGCACGTGCATCGCCATTTCGCAGGCGTAGAAGTTGACGCGCAGCTGCTTGGCGGCTTCCACCAGCTCTTCGAGGGTGGCAACGTTGTTTTTTCGCATGAGGTATCGGAAAATTTTGGGGCTGACCCCAAAAAAGTTGAGGCGGCTCACGGGGGCCGACTTCAGCCCGCCCATCATAATGCCGAATACTTTCGGCAAAAACCCCTTGCCTACGGGCGCCCTGCCTTTCTTTAGCTTGATGGCGTCCAGCCCCCAGAAGGTGAAGAAGAGGTTGACCTCGTACCCTACGGAGGCGGCCCCCGTAGCCAGCGTAAAGACGGCCGTCAGCTTGTCGAAGTCGCCGCTAAAGGCGATGATGGACAGCTTTTTTGTTGATGTTTCGTTTGCCATTTTTTTTAGCGTTTTTGGCGGTTAGACAAGTCGCACGCCGCCTGTTCGTAATCAGTGAGCTGTGTTATCGTGGGGTGCGCCCCGCAAACGGGGCACTCGTCCGAACGTTTCGTTTTAATTGTCCTAAAGTTCATTGTTTTTGCGTTGAACGACAGCAGCCTGTTGGTCAGCAGGTCGCCCACGCCCGTGAGGTACTTGAGCGCTTCCGCCGCCTGAATGGTTCCCAGCATGCCGGCAATTGCGCCCAGCACGCCCGCCTGCGAGCAGGTGGGGACGGCGTTTGGCGGCGGCGGGGAGTGGAATAGGCAGCGGTAGCAGGCGGCGCCCGGCACGTAGGTCAGCGTTTGCCCATCGAAGCGCAGGATGCCCCCATGCGAAAACGGCTTGCCCGCCATCACGCAGGCGTCGTTAATCAAAAATTTTACCGGGAAGTTGTCGGTGCCGTCCACCACAAAGTCGTAGCTGCGGACTATCTCCGCCGCGTTTTCGGCCGTGAGGAGCGCTTGGTGGGCAACGACCTGCACATCGGGGTTCAGGCGGTTGATTTTTTCCCTAGCGGAGGCAACTTTCGGCGTCCCCACATCCTCGGTAAAGTGGATGATTTGCCGCTGAAGGTTGCTCAAGTCCACCGTGTCGCCGTCGATGAGGCCGATGGTGCCCACGCCGGCAGCGGCAAGGTAAAGCGCCACCGGCGAGCCTAACCCACCAACGCCCACCACCAGCACCTTACCCCGGCTGATTTTTTCCTGCCCTTCTACCCCCACGTCCTGAAGCAGAATGTGCCGGCTGTACCTGTTTACTTGCTCTTCCGTGAAGTCCATTAGCGCAGCCCTCCCCCCATAAAGTACAGGAAGTCCACTTCGTCGCCGTCCTTCAGCACGGTTGCCTCGTAGCGATCTTTCAGAACAAATTCTTCGTTGAGCTGCACCGAAACCATGTCGGGCTGTACAACGCTGTTTAGCGCCATCAGCTGCGCAAGCGTTGTGGGCGCTTGCAGCTCCTGCGGTTTTCCGTTTACGGTTATTTTTGCCATCTTGTTTTATCGTAATTTTGTTTGCTGTTTTTTTGTCGCGCGTCGCTACTCAAATTGGTAGAGGGGGGTTGATAGGTATCGCTCGCCCGTGTCCGGCAGGATTGCCACAATTGTTTTTCCCTTATTTTCCACTCGCTTGGCAACCTGTATGGCGGCGTAGGCGGCTGCCCCCGAGGAGGCTCCCACCAGAAGCCCCTCCTTGCAGGCCAGCTGCCGGCTTGCCTCAAAAGCCTCCTCATTTTTCACCTTAAATATTTCATCCACTACTTTGGGGTTGAAAACTTTTGGTACAAATCCCGCGCCAATGCCCTGTATCTTATGCGGGCCGGGTTTTCCGCCCGAGAGCACCGGCGAATCGAAAGGCTCAACGGCGATTACCCTGATGGCGGGGTTGTACTCTTTGAGCGCCTCGCCGGCTCCGGTAACCGTGCCGCCGGTTCCCACGCCGGAAATAAAGATATCTACTTTTCCGTCGGTATCCCTCCAAATTTCCTTTGCCGTGGTAATCCGGTGAATTTGCGGGTTGGCGGGGTTTTGGAACTGCTGGGGGACAAATGAGTTGGGATGCTGCCGCTGCAGCTCTTCCGCCTTGCGGATGGCGCCGCCCATTCCCTCAAAGCCGGGCGTGAGCACGAGCTCTGCGCCCAGGGCTCTCAGCAAGCTGCGGCGCTCAATGCTCATGGTATCCGGCATGGCGAGTATCAGCCTGTAGCCTTTGGCCGCCGCGATAAACGCCAGCGCAATACCCGTGTTGCCGCTGGTGGGCTCAATAATAATGCTGCGGGGCGTAAGAAGCCCTCGCGCTTCGGCGTCTTCAATCAGCGCTAGGCCAATACGGTCTTTGACGCTTCGCGCAGGGTTCAGGTACTCCAGCTTGCCGAGAATGCGGGCGCGGATGTTGGCCGCCTTCTCGATTCTACTGAGCTCGAGAAGGGGCGTATTGCCAATCAAATCCGTGAGTTTTTTTGCAATTTTTGCCATGGTTGTGTCAGTTAACGCTGCAAAAGTAGGGGGAATTATCAGAAAAAAAAATACCACATTCATGGTATTTTTTTTTCGCAAGGGGGTAAAAAAAACTCTGCGCCCCTCTGTGAAAGCACCTTCCTTTTCCCCTGCGCAATTAATTAATTGTTTTAATTATGTGGTTGGCTGATGCTCGTCGTATTTTCTACCGAGAGATGCATCCCTACGGGATGCAAAGAGCGGTGGCGGGATGCGTTTCTACCGAGAGGCGCATCCCTACGGGTAGGGTGTTCAAGCCTGCGTAATTTTTCTTCCGATTTTTGCCGAAAGCAATTGCCTCAACAACCTCATTTTCACCTAATTTTTCAAACAAAACAACCTCAGTAGCCATGGAATACGCCACCTACAACCCCCGCCGTCATTCCGAGCGAAGCGAGGAATCTCCTCGCATACCACCTGCCCCCTGCGGCGGAGGGTGGTATGCGGCGGGCGGTGTGCGGCGGTGGTATGCGGCGGGCGGTGTGCGGGGAGATTCCTCGCTTCGCTCGGAATGACGGCGGCTGCGAACGGCTGCCCGGAACTCTGCGGCGAATGGCGCCGCTTCGATTTCCCGTAGGGAAATAATATCAATAGAAAAAACAGGCTCCCCCCTATCGCCAATAGCCCGTAGGGCTTCAACTTCGGCGCTCGTTTTCAACAACCTCTGAATCACAATATTGCATTTTATCGGGAGCGGCGTCCCTACCGAGATGCAAAGAGAGCAGACGGAGCGTTTTTCTGTCAAAAGCTAAAAAAGGCACGTACTATTTCTTATTCTTTAATTTTTAGCTTTTAGTTCACCACCGCAATATGTATTGCCCTTTTCCCCAGCCTTCCGTTGAGGATGAGGTAGTATGCACCGGGCGTTTCGGGCATGGTGAGGCCGTCCTCTGCAAAGATGGATGCGCTTCCGCTCATGACCAGCTGCCCTTGGCTGCTGTAGAGGCGGAAGGTGGAGAATCGCTCGCCGTTTTCGTCGGACAGCACGGCGGGCTTGATGTGGAGCTTGCTGCCCGCCATTACGGGGTTGGGGTAGGCGTAGTAGTCTATCCCACCTCTCTCCTCCATGCCGCGGCCTGCTGCGGTAGCGCTTGGGTTGTCGGCGTCGGGGCAGGTTTCGATTGTATCGCCGTCAACGGTGTAGAGGCGGACGAACATGGAGTCTTCCGGCGTAAACAGGTCGGTGGACAGGGGTCCGGCGGAGTAGTAAAATCCGGTCGACGCCACCACATACCCTCCTGCGTCCGGCTTCTTGTGCCACCACTGGCAGGAGGTAAACATTAGCCCGCCGTTGTACGCGGGGTTGTTGATGACCACCCGCAGGTTGCCCATGTGCTCCGCAATGAGGTCGAAGAGCTGGTAGGGTTTTACTACCACCACCGTGTATTTCCTGTCGGAGACACTAAAAGTAAAAGAATTTTGCATGGTTTTGCCTATATTCATCTCCAGCTTCACCATTTCCGTACCCTCACCGTCCTCTTCGCCGCCGGTGGTGGCAACAACGGAGTAAGAAACGATGACGATGGAGTCGCCATAGCCGCAGAAGAGCTCGTAGCTGGCTGGGTTTTCAATGGAATCGCGCTCCCAGCTTTTGAGCACTTTGCCCTCCCTGCCGGAGATGGCGAGCAATTTTATCGAACCGACGTCCGGCACGTAGAAGATGGTATCCGCCTGCGCTATGAAGCCGGGTTGGCGGCTGGCCTCGCCTATCGTTATGGGCTGCGGCGGAGAGGACGTTTTCCACGAATGCTTGCTTTCCGGCGTTAGCTTCAGCGAGCCTCCCTGCTCTAGGCCGTCAACGAAGTATTTTCCGTAGGCGTCGGTGCGAACGGTATCGAGGCGGCTTACGATTCCGGCGGCGGTGGTAATGGCGTAGGCCACGTTCACATTCGCAAACGGCCTAACGCCGCTTACATCCTGCTTCATCACAACGCCCCACACGTCGTAATAGCTGCCGGTGCCGGTGGTGGCGGCAACTACTGTTCCGCTGGTGGTGTCGTTGGTTGGCGCTATGTAGCAGTACGCGCGGCTACCGTCTATCGCGTATTCTACCACGATGAGCTTGCCGACGCCCGCCTGTAGGGGGGATTGGTCGGCGTAGTACGCCTCAGACTTTGCAGCTACCTTGCCCTCATCCTGCGGAAGCAGCCCCACCAGCTCGCCCGCTATCGAGCCTGTAACAACAGATCCGTCCCTAATCTTAATGGTATCTACCCACGTTCCCGCTATGCTCAGCGGCTTGGGGCGCACCGTCAGATGAACGTTCACCAGTATCCGAACTTCCCATGTCTCGCTTATGGCATAGCCCAGCAGGTAGCTTTCTCCTACGCCGGTGATTTTTACCCTATCGAAACCGGAGATAGCCGCCACCTCTGGGTTAAGGCTAGCCCAGCGGAATTTCTCCCCCTTGCCGACTTGCGCCATGCCGTAGTATTCGTCTAAACCGAAGTCCGGGTCGCCGTAGGTTACGGAGTGCGGGATTTCTGCAATGCTGTCCGGCACGGTGTAGCCCGGGGAGAGGGGGCAGCCGGTGTTGGGGATGTTGGGGCCGCAGTTGCTCGTATCGCTGTTGCTGTGGGGGGCGCCCCACTTGGCGTAGAGGATCGTGTTTTGCCGCACCCTGTCGCGCGAAAAGTTCCACTCCGCTTTGTAAGCGTTGTCGGCGTACCAGCCGCCAAAGGAGTGGTCGGGGTTCGTGGGGTCGGGGAATGGTCGTTTCACCGTGTCGGCTTTGGCCACTTTGGCAACATCCGGGGAGCTCAGCGTTCCGCCGGCGGGGTCAAAGGTCACCTCTACGCTGTCCCTATCGGTGATGGTGATGATGCGCCGCACCGGCGGGATATTTTCGTAGTTGCTGTTGGGCTCAACGGTCGCCGCAACGACCACCGTGCCCGGCTGCTTGGGCGTAAGTACGGAGTCGCTGGTAAGCGTTGCATCATCCTGATTTCCGGCGAGCTCGAACTTCACCGGCAGCCCCGAAACGCCCGGAGCGGTATCCACCGCCCGGAGCGTGTAGGCGCCATCATTTACGTAAATGGTGGTATCCTTTTGCGGCGATAGGAATACTATTCCGTGCGGGGATTGCACAATAAACACATTTTTAACAGCTTTAACCTGCCCGCTGCGCAGCGCGTAGTTGCTCGCCTTTGCGGAGGTATTCATCAGCGAAATGTAGGCGGTTGCCGTTTTTCCGCCACCGGCGTTTTCGTCGTCAAAAACGGCGCTGTCAACCGTGTAGTCCGTGTTGCGCACAAGCGCTTCACCATGCTCAAGCCCGGCAAACTCCACGCTTTCCACCTCCGCAATCTTTGTGCCGTCGTAGATTTTGGTTATAATTCGAATGGAAGCGGAATCGACGGCAATTGTTTTTTTCTTGATGGCAAACGTACCCAGCTCAATGTTTTTGGCGTTGAAATTGTCGCCTTCCTCAAGGTATGCCGTAACGGTGTACCTCCCCGCGTTGATGGGGGGGGCAACCGTTTCGCCG
This sequence comes from Prevotellaceae bacterium, assembly GCA_031290835.1. Lineage (GTDB taxonomy): Bacteria > Bacteroidota > Bacteroidia > Bacteroidales > UBA932 > JAITMY01. The sequence continues at coordinate 3,253 of JAISLN010000030.1, read as the reverse complement.
TAGGTTGTGCCATCCGTGCCTTCATAGCGCGACGTACTATTTCCTACGCCGTTGCTCGAATGTGTTACGCCCCTTGGATGCGGCATACCGTTGTAGGTGGTATCCTTAAGGGTGTATATCAAATCTTCTTTTGTCGGGTCAATTTTGCGGATGTATCCTGTTAGCGTGTAGCTGTTCGTATCATTCATTGAGTAGTTTTTTGCCGTTGGGCTGTTGGGCTTCAGCTTTACGGTGTCTATGGTTACCGTTTTTGAGCCTGCGGACTGTTTATCATAAGTTGCCTTGCCTATGGTGTAATCCTTACCGGGCTCAAGGGAGTCGGTCGGTGCAACATTGTTGAACGTTAAGTACCTCACCGTCGGCTTAAGGCCGCCCTCTTTGCTGTAATCCACCGTATCAACCACGCCGCCTTTGAGGGTAATGGGTCTCCGGGTGACGCTCGCCGTAACCAATATCATATCCTCCAGCTCGTAGTTGGCAGAGTCTTTACCGGTCAGCACAAAGAATTTAACGAGCTCAACAGGTACGTCGCTTTGCACATCAGCCGAATCAAGGGTTACCTTCGCCGTATCTTTGCTAAGGTACACTTCGTCCTGACCGATTTTTCTCAAATCCACAGCATTCATTGGCATGGTGATGTGGGCAGAGTCCAACGTTTTAGTGCCGTCGTACACTTTTGTGGCGGATATTTCAGCGCCCGATATGGTGATAGCTCTTCGTAAGATTGCTTTCTTTTCGGAATAGTAGCCACCCTCCCCGAGATTATAGCCCTCGCGCTGCACCAGCACAAAGTCGTCGGCAGCGCCGCCTACTAACTTTAGGGTGTCGCTCACCGTTCGCTCGCCTGCGGCAGCGGCGTCAAATTTGGGGTTGAAAGTGTAATCATCACCTTTTTGAAATTCCGTGAATTTCACGACGACGCCACTACCAGTATTGTAGCAGTAGAAATTTATGCTAGTACCGGTAACGGTATCTGTGCCGTCGTATTCTTTACCATCAGTGGTTATATTCACCATTAGCTCCAGCTTCCACTTTGCGTACAAGTTTATGTCCGTATCCGGGGGATCATTCGTGTTAATTGTGGTTACCGGGCTACCGGAAAAGCTACTGCTGGCGTACCAGCCGATAAATTGGTAGCCTGTTCTGGAGGGGGGGGGAATAGTGGAAAGGTTCCCTCCATTGTCATTAGTGAAGTATGTAATAGTATCAGAAGTATTGTCACGCCTATGGTAGATAACCTTGTATTCCTTTTTTTTGAAGTGTGCGATGAGTGAGGAGTTCACAAGAATGCCAGCTATGTATGTGGCGGGGGGGTTGCCGGCAACGGGAGATCCATCGCGGTCTGTCCATTTATCAAAGTCGTATCCTTTATTGGCGATGGCGGTCAACGATATGGGTTGAGCCCAAGTAGCTTTTAATAAATATATACCCGAAGGCGTTCCCGTTACTTTGCCCCAATCGCTATTGTTCACACGTACCTCAAGCACGAGTCCGCTAAGTACTTCCTTAAATCCCCCCCACACGGTATTGCTGGGGGAGGCTTGCTCGTAGCTACTATGCGCAGATAGCGACACCACCAGCGGAATGCTGCCGGTAGCATCTCCGAAAAAAACGTCCTTGCCGGCAATTTTTTGCGGCGTGGTGCTGCAGTTGAACACGGTATCCCCCGCTCCGAGGCTGTAGGCAAAGGCGTAGTAGCCTATGCTATCCACCGCCGCCGGAATGGAAATATTCTCTAGGTGGCAGTCTGCAAAGGCCCACGCGCCAATGGAATTTACATCTAGGGGAATGGTTACGCCGGTCAGGCGGCTCTTCTCAAAGGCGGCAACGCCGATAGCCTTTACCGTGCCGGGAATTGCGTAGTGGCCTTTGGCAACGGTTTTTTGGGGCGGGAAGTATATCAGGGTATCTTTGCTGCGGTTGAACAGCGCGCCGTCCACGTCGATGAAGCGCGTATTGCCGGCGGCAACGCCCACGGAGTCCAGCCTCAGGCAGTGCCCAAACGCCAGCTCGCCTATACGCTTTACCGACGCCGGAATGGTAATGCGCTGGGCGTTTTTCCCTCCCCGGCAGTAGCCAAAGGCAGCCTCCCCAATGTCGGCGAGGCCGGCGGCGTTAGCCGGATTGGGAACGGCCAGGGTGGAATCGCCAAAAAAGGCGTAATCGCCTATCTTCGTCACGCTCGCCATGCCCGTCACCGCCGCTATGCCCGTTGCAACAACGCTGGTATTGCCGCCGCTTTTTTCCAGGCGCTCGCCGGAGCAAAAGGCAAAAGCAAAGTCGCCGATAGAATCTACCGACGCCGGAATATTGACGGAGGTCAACCTGGTGAGGCCAAAAAAGGCCGCCTGCCCAATGTAGGTTATATTTCCGTTTATCGTTAGCGCTGTAACGATGGTGTCGAGGTGGCTCCACGGGGCGCTATCCGTGCCGACGCTGCCGGCGTTGCTCCCGTCGTCGCCGCGCTCAATGAGGTAGTAGTCCGGCATCTTGCCGTTGACGGTAACGGTCAGGGTAGCGCCGCTAAGAGCCCAGCTGCAGCCCTCGCCGCAGGTTCCGCCAGGCGCCGCTTTTGCAGCGCCCGACTCCAGGGTTAGCGTTGCGGCGAGGAGCACATAAAATAAATTTGCTGTCTTCATGTTCACAGTACATTTTAGCGTTAGGTCATAATAAATATAGAATAATTAATAAATAATCACCAATTACATGCAGGGCAGAATTAATTTTCGTCATTTTTGCTCGGCAAAGTCGGTCACGCCCCTGCGGGACTTTTGAGCTTAAGAGATAGCGGGCGCAAGCCAGCTCTTACTTTTAGCTTTTAGCTCTTAGCTCAAAAGTTCACGCTAAAGCACCGGGCGTTCGCCACCCTGACAGCGCCAAGCAGCAAGCTGCATGGCAATAGCACGGAAATTATTCGTTGCTTTTACCTTTTTTGCTCAATGGCCCTGTATGTTAAGCAACAAGGTAACCCTACTGCCACTATTGAGAAAATTGCGCAAAAAAGAGGCAAAGCGTTCCTTTTGTAAAAAAAAGAACGCTTTGCCTCTTGCGCGTAAAAAAATAGCTGTATGCTTGGGCACGCGCGTGCGCTAATAATGTATAGCGTATAGCGCGTGGTATATAACGTAACTCGCTGATTACTGGGTGTGTGTGTGTGTGTGTGTGTGTGTGTGTGTGTGTGTGTGTGTGTGTGTGTGTGTGTGTGTGTGTGTTCCTATTCTACCAATAATTGTGCCACACCTATCCGAAAGCG
>JAISLN010000029.1 GCA_031290835.1 Prevotellaceae bacterium | reverse complement strand
ATTGGTAGACGCGCTGGTCTCAAACACCAGTGGCAGCAATGCCGTGCCGGTTCGATCCCGGCCTCGGGTACGGAAAAGCCTCTCATACTTCCTTCGGAATGATTATGGGAGGTTTTTTTTGTGATAGCTTTTCCCCTTGAATTATGGCACTAATATTTTTGTATCTCACTGAAAGCCAGCTTTTTTGAAGGCAACAAAGATTCAACAAAGGCGAGACAAAGACTAAAAAGCTTCAAGATGTGAAGCATGCTTTTCGAGACTTGAAAAGGGACAATGTCTGCACCTGAAATAACGAAAATTTTTTGGCCGTTCCTGATTTGAATCCCGTACAGAAAAAGATTTTTCAATCGTTCAACATTAATCCTGATGACATGATGAAGCAGCAGCTAAACATTAAACAATATACTCTAATCCACTGAAAACAAAGATTATCCCATACCAAAATCCGCTACAACTAAAAATTCGCGCTCGTCAATTCCAAAATACCTTCCCCCTTAACTCTTAGTTACCAAACAAACCTCAACGCATTTTTTAGCTGAGGCGTTGTTGTATTCGTAGCGCTATGCTGTATATTTGTAAAATATTTAATGAATGAAATTTCATGCTCTTTGAGATTATACTTTAGCATGCCATACCAATAGGAGAAGAATGGCGCTCAATATAATGTATAAAAGATAGTTTTTCAGTATTTTACAATGCAAAAAACAAACCGGAAGCAGCATCTACACACAAAGCGCTCAAGTAGGTGCGCACGCGCCATATTAGTAAAATAATTTATTTTATGGCGGCGGTTTTCCAGCTTCAAGAGCGCAGCCGTTTTTTTTTACGCCCTTTCCGCAGGCCGGAAAAAGGCTTTATTTTTTGCTGTACCCCTCCGCTACGTTGGGGAGGCAAAAGTTTAGGTTTTTAATTTAATAGTAACATAGAATTATATGAAAAAGAAATTGACCATGTTGCTTGCCTGCCTCTGCCTGAGCACGATAGCGGCAATTGCGCAGAGCAAGCAAGTATTGGGGTTGGTGGTTGACGAAGCCGGTAGCCCCATAGCCGGCGCCTCGGTGTTTGCCAAAGGAACAAGCATCGGCACGCTGACCGACCCCGAAGGGCGGTTTACGATGTCCGTACCGGAAACCGTAAGCACCCTGACCGTAAGGTACATTGGCTACGCCGAGACCGAAGCTCCGGTAGCGCCCGAAATGAGGATTGTGCTGCAAACGGACGCAAAAGAGATAGAAGAAGTGGTGGTAACGGCAATGGGCATCTCGCGCGATAAGAAGGCGCTGGGCTACGCCATGCAGGAGGTGAAGTCGGGCGAGCTGCAAAAGGCCGCCAACCCCAACCTTGTTACCTCCCTTCAGGGTAAGGTGTCCGGCGTGGACATTGTGTCGTCGTCGGGGATGCCGGGGGCTTCGTCGAAGATAACCATCCGCGGCGCCCGCTCGTTTACGGACAACAACACGCCCCTGTACGTAGTGGACGGCCTGCCGATTAGCTCCACGTCGGACATTTCGACCGGCTACTCAACAAGCGGCTCGGACTACGCCAACCGCTCATTAGACCTCGACCCCAACGACATCGAGAGCATCAGCATACTGAAGGGTCAGGCGGCGTCGGCGCTGTACGGCATGCGCGCGTCCAACGGGGTAATCGTAATTACCACCAAGAACGGCAAGAACGTCGGCTCAGGCAAGACAACGGTGAACGTGTCGTCGAATGTGTCGTTTGATGTAGCTTCTACCTTGCCCAAGCTTCAAGCCACCTTTGCGCAGGGGGCGCTTGACGGGAATGGTGTCCCCGCCTACAACCCAACGGCGTCGACCGCATGGGGGCCAAGGATAGAAGAGCTCCCCAACGACCCCAGGTATGGCGGAAATACGGATAACGACTACACCAAGCAGTACGGCAAAAAGCAAGGCTACTACTACGTTCACCAAAGGGCGGCGGCAGGGCTGGACCCCTGGGCGCAACCGCAGGCATACCGCAACGCCAAAGAATTTTTTGACGTTGGCATTACGTGGAACAACTCCGTCAACATATCGAAAGGCTTGGAGAAGGGGCACTGGTCGCTCTCGCTGGGCAGCGCCAACTCCACCGGTATTATCCCCTCAACCGGCTCCGACCGCTACAACGGCAAGCTGTCGGCAGAGCTTGAGCTGTCGGAGCGCTGGTCGAGCGGGTTTAGCGGCAGCTTTGTGAACACCAGCGTGTCGAAGCAGAGCGGCGCAAACAACGGGCTTACCGCCACCATTTACGGAGCGCCCCCCAGCTACGACTTCAAGGGCATACCTTCGCACATTAAGGGCGACCCCTATACGCAAAACACCTACCGCAGCACCAGCGGATTTGACGGCGCCTACTGGGCAACAAAAAACAACTCGTTTACCGAAGAAACTCAGCGCTTTTTCGGCAACGCTTTCCTCAGCTACGCGCTCGCCTTTGACAACAACAGCAAGCTGAACGTGAAGTACCAGCTGGGGATTGACGCCTACGCCACCAGCTACGAAGACTTGTGGGGCTACGGCCACGCCGACGGAAGAGGAGAAGTGGACGACTACAGCATTGCCAACAAAGAGCTGAACTCGCTGCTCACCGCCGCCTACAGCTGGAAAATTTACGACGACCTGACGCTGGATTTGCTGTACGGCAACGAAATTATTGAAGCCAAGCAAAGCTACATAAGAACGTACGGGATGAACTTCAACTTTGCAGGGTGGAACCACATCAACAATGCCTCCGTATATCAAGGCCGCTCCTCGATAGAGCGCAACCGCACCTTCGGCAACTTCGGCAACGCGGCGCTGGCGTGGAAAAACCAGCTGTACCTCAACGCCACGATACGCAACGACCTTGTGTCGTCCATGCCCGCAGGCAGGCGCTCGTTTACCTACCCCTCCGCATCGCTGGGATGGGTATTCACCGAGATAGACGCGCTGCGCAGCAACGCGCTCACGTTTGGCAAGCTGCGCGTTGCCTACGCCGAAGTAGGGCAAGCCGGCAGCTACACCAACACCTACTACTCGACGCCTGTATATGGCGGCGGCTTTTCGTCGGGAACGCCCATCATGTACCCCATACAGGGGGTAACCGCCTACACGCTCTACCACACCGTGTACGACCCCAAGCTGAAGCCGCAAAATACCCGCTCGTATGAGGCAGGCGTTGACCTCGATTTCTTCAACAGCCTGCTGTCGCTAAGCTACACCTTTTCGCGGCAAAACGTCAAAGACCAAATATTCAGCGTTCCGCTGCCCGGCTCCACCGGCACGGACAAGCTGGTTACCAACGGCGGCGCCATACACACCAACGCCCACGAGGCTACGCTGGGCGTGAAGCCCATCACCAAAAAGAGCTTCAGCTGGGACTTTGCCTTCAACTTTACAAAAATCGACAACTACGTTGACGAGCTGGCGGAAGGCGTAGAAAGCATTTTCCTCGGCGGCTTCGTGGAGCCGCAGGTACGCGCCAGCATCGGCGACAAGTTTCCCGTAATTTTCGGCGTAGGCTACCTGCGCAACGAAAAGGGCGAAATTGTAGTGAACAGCGACGGATTGCCGCAAGCCGGCAAAGCGCAGGTGCTGGGCGCCGTATCGCCCGATTTTCGCCTGGGCTTGGTAAACAACGTTGAGGCGTATAAGGTGCGCCTGTCGGCCGTGTTTGACTGGAAGCAGGGCGGCGTGATCTACTCCGCCACCCCGGGCATGCTCGATTTTTACGGCGCCTCGCAAAAAAGCGCCGACTTCCGCAAAAAGGAAAACTTCCTGTTTGAAAAAGCGGCGGTAAAGGAAGACGGCTCCCCCAACGATATCCTCATCAGCGGAGACGACGCCGAATACTACTTCAGCACAATCAACAACATTTCGGAATCCATGGTGGTAGAAAATTCTTTCGTCAAGCTACGGGAGGTGGCGCTCAGCTACCCCGCGTGGAGCACGGGCAGCCTCAGCGTTACGCTCAGCGCCTTTGCGCGAAACATTATCCTCTGGTCAACCATCGAAGGAATGGACCCGGAAGCCACGCAGGGCAACAACAACATGGCAGGCGCCTTTGAGCGCTTTTCGCTGCCGGGCGCTACCAGCTACGGTTTCGGTATTAATCTTAAATTTTAGAACGTCATGAAAAAAATATTTTTGAACATAAAAACAGCGCTGGGAGTGGCTTTCCTGTGGGGCGCAACCCTATCCTGCTCAGACCGGATATTGGACGAGGTAAACGAGGACAAGAGCCACCCCAAAAGCGTGGAGGCAAAATTTATCCTTGCCGACGTGATTACGAGCACCGCCCACTCCAACCTGGGCGGCGACCTGAGCACCTACCTCTCGACCTACGTAGAGCACGAAGTGGGCGTACACAACCAGCTGTGGCGAGCCGAAATGCGGGAGGGAGAGCCAACCCTCGCCACCACGTTCAACAACACCTGGCAGCGCCTGTACACCACCCTCAAAGACGCCCGCATTGCCATTGCCCTTTGCAGCGAAGGCGGCAGGCAGGAAGGCAACAGCGTAACCAAAGGTATTGCCGAAGTAATGGCAGCCTACAACTCGGCGCTCCTCACCGACTTTTTTGGCGACGTGCCGTGGAGCGAAGCCGCGCTCATCGACGGAATCGGTAATCCTTTGGTAATGTCCCCAAAAATCGACAGGCAGGAGGACATATACAGGGGAATATTTGCCCTGCTGGACGCCGCCATTGCCGATTTGCAGGGAAAAGACAGCCACGCTACCGGCAGCATGGGGCAGCAGGACTTGCTCTACGGCGGCGATGCTGCCAAATGGCTGAAGCTTGCCTACGGGCTGAAAGCCCGCTACACCATGCGCCTACTCCACAGAGCCGAAAACAAGAATGCCGAATACGACAAGGCGCTCGGCTACATAAGCCAATCGTTCACCTCGGCAGACGAGCAGGCGGCCTTTGCTGTTTACGACGCCAACAACATAAATCCCCTGTTTGACTTTCAGTGGAGCCGCAGCGGGTTGGGCGCCAGCCAAAGCCTTGCCGAAAAGCTGGCAGGGCGCCACGACCCCCGCCT
>JAISLN010000028.1 GCA_031290835.1 Prevotellaceae bacterium | reverse complement strand
AACGCCCGGGCGCTTGCCTTTTTCAAACGTGCCCAACATGTGCTCCATGCCCAGCGCAGCGGCGCCGCCAAGCGTAGCCCAGCGCAGCATTTCGTCCAGCGGAATATCGGGGAAGTGCGCCGCAAGGAGCTTGAGCTCGTCCAGCAGGTTGAGGCTTGCGTTGGAGGCAAGGCTGTCGGTACCGAGGGCAATGGCGGCTCCCTTGGCCCGCAGCATGGGCAGCGGCGGCAGCGCACGCTCAATGTACATGTTGGAAGCCGGACAGAGCACCCACGAAATATTTTTGCAGCGGGCAGCGGCAGCGTCGTAGTCGGCGGCAGAGGTGAAGGTGTTGTGCACCAGCAGCAGCTTTTGCGCCTCGCAGGCGTGCTGCAAGGTGTGGTGGATGGACGATTTGCCGGTGGGCGGTATCGGCGTCAGCCCCATAGCCCGAAACAGCCCGTGCAGCGCACCCTTCCCCTCCACAAACAGCCGATTTTCGTCGTCGCTCTCCTGGTTGTGCACGCTCCAGCGGCGGCTCTGCGCAAGCGCCTCGTACAGCTCGGGCAGCGTAGAGTACGGCGCGTGCGGCGTTGGCGAAGCCGCCAGCCCCAGCCGCGCCGCCTCCGCCGTCAGCGCCTCCGCCGACTGCACGCTACGCGCCACATCCTCGCAGCGCAGGCCAAACCGCTCAACAAAGGTGTGGTAGAAAACGGGGCTGTGCGCCTTAACCTCAAAAGTTAGCCCGCTGTTGGAGATATCGCCTACGGCGACCGTTCCGTCGGCGTACAGCTGAGCGTCGGCAAGGGCGATGGCGCTAAGGGCTTGCTCGTCGGTAAGGGTGCTGCGCTGCGCGGCAAGGCGGGGAATGAAGCCTGCCAAGCCGGTGTGCTGCGGCGCCAAGCCCTTGAGGTGCGACAGCTCAAGGTGGCAGTGCGCGTTGACAAAGCCGGGCACGAGGGCGCCGCTGTAAAACTCCACGCCCTCGCGCTCCTGCAGCGCCTCGTCGGAGGCGGAGAGGCAGAGCACCTCGCCCTCGTCGCCAAGCGTGAGGACAGCGTTGCGGATGGGCGGTTCGCTTATGGGGAAAATGTAGTGGGCGGCAATTTTTCGCATTACGGCTTGTCGAAAGTTTTGGTATGTATGGACGGCTACTCCCCGTAGGCCGGCAGCGGGCGTCGCGCACCAATAGCGGAAACCCCTACCGGCAGCAACTCATCGGCGTGCTGTTGGGGTGCGGGCTTGCTTTGCGCCTCTTCGCCGGAGGGCAGGAAGCGCAGCATGATATTTTTTGCGGCAATATGGCGGGTTGAGCCGCTCAGCGAATCGGCGTCGCGGTCAAAAACGTAGCCGCGCACGTGGGTAGCCGCGCCGCTGCGGTTGGCGATGGAGAGCGAGTAGCTTTGCCCGGCCTCGTTGCGCTGCACCTCGCGCTCCGCTTGCAGCAGCACCGAATCGTTGGCCGCTGCGTACAGGTACATTGTCATTCGCGGGCGGCTCACCGAATCGGCGCTGAAGAGCGCAATGTTTGCCTCCAGAATATACTCGCCCAGCCCCTCCACAGGGATAGAAAACGGCAGGCGCAGGGTATCGCCGTCCGCGGGGAGCGTCCATTCCGATTTTTCCGTCCAGCGGTTTTGCTGCCTGTGCAGCGCCTCCACCTTGCTGCTTGCACGGCTTTGCAGCTTCTCCAGCCGCTTGTTGACCTTATCGTACAGCGCTGTTGCCTTATCCTTTGAAGCGTTGTAGCGGGCTACGGTTTTGTAGAGCTGCTCGGTTGAGTAGCCGTACCGGTCGAGTATTGCCGTGTACACAGCCGTGGAATCGCTTCGCCACGAGGGGTGCTCCGAAATGCGGGCTACCTCCATCACGGCGTCGGCGAGGTGCATCTCCGCAAGAATCTCTACCAGCTTGCGCTCCGGAATATGCTTCCTGCCTCCGCACGCCGCCACAGCGACGACGAAAATCAACCCTAAAATAGTAAGATGAGGAAAACGCATAGCCGACGGTGATTATATCCAAATATTTTTGCGCAAAAGTACACAAAATTTCTTTACCCCCCACCCTGCGAAGAAATTTTGAATTTTGTAGGTTTGGAAATTTTCATGTAAGTTTGCGGCGTTATACCTGCAAAAAGAGGCAGGGTGAACAGCAACAAAATGGTCAACCACGCACACCCCTACGGTAAGCTTTACCTCATTCCCTCTACCCTTGGCGAGTGCTGCATCGGCGACGTGCTGCCGCAGCGCACCGCCGATGTTGTCAACCGCATTTCGCGCTACGTGGTGGAGCATACGCGCAGCGCACGGCGCTTTTTGAGCCGGCTGAAAATTGCGCAGCCTATAGATTCGTTGATATTTACGGAGCTCAACGAGCACACGCCTGCTGCGGAGGTGGCGCCCATGCTGCTGCCGCTGCTGCAAGGCTTCGACGTGGGGATTATTTCGGAGGCCGGAGCGCCGGCGGTTGCCGATCCGGGCGCTGCGCTGGTGAGCGCAGCGCACGAAAAAGGCATCCGCGTAGTTCCTCTCGTGGGACCCTCGTCCATCCTGCTTGCGCTCATGGCGTCGGGGCTCAACGGACAATCGTTTGCCTTTTCGGGCTACCTGCCCGTAAAGCCCGACGAGCGCATTCGCTGCATCCGGCGGCTGGAGCGGCTTTCGGCAGAAGGGCAAGCGCAGATTTTTATGGAAACGCCCTACCGCAACAACAAGCTCCTTGCAGACGTCATTGGCGCGTGCAGCCCGCACGACAAGCTGTGCATTGCCGCAGATATTACGCTCGAAACGGAATTTATCGCCACAAAAACGGTGGCGGAGTGGAAAAGAGAAACGCCGGACTTGAACAAGCGCCCCTGTATTTTTGTGCTGCAACAGTGAGCTTGCAGGCTACTTTTTTTTCTTCAGGCCGTTGTACACCAAGTATGCTACAAACAGCACCCCAGCTACCACAAGCGCAATGGTGAGCTCGTGGAATATGGACTCAAACATTTCGATATTTTTTCCGCAAATGTACCCTACAATTGCCAAAATGATGTTCCAAATCATTGCGCCCATGGCTGTGAACAGCGAAAATGCCCCCAGCTTCATTTTCGATATTCCCGCCGGAACGGATATCAGCTGGCGGATGCCGGGGATAAATCTTCCCACAAAGGTGGAGCTGTTGCCGTGGTTTACAAAGTAGGCTTCGGCTTTTTCTATTTTGGCGCGGTCTATCAGGCAGGCGTGGGCAAAGCGCGTGTCGGCCAGCTTGTGAATGACGGGTCGCCCCAAAAACCAGCC
>JAISLN010000027.1 GCA_031290835.1 Prevotellaceae bacterium | reverse complement strand
ACCTGTGAACGAATAAAGCGTGCAGGCAATAACATTCAAAAGGAAATAGAAGAAAAAAACACAAAAGCCGGACTGTTTGGAGAGGACAAACAAGCAACGCCCGATATTGGGTTCAAAGTATTTGATTTAACCGACGCTCCGAAATTGGAATTGGAAGACGGCGGCGCTATCCGCTTATTCGACAATACGGAATTGACCCCCTTAGACCGTATTTACAACCTGATTTTCAAAGTCGGCATTGATAATCCGTCCATCGTCCCAACCGAAGTTGTGAAAGATTGCATGTATCGCCACGGTAACAATTACTATATCACCCATTCGGCCGAGCTGGATAAACCCAACAATCCGGAGTTGTTCAAAACCGCGCTGCAAAACGGACGGGTTTATATCGACGGCTGGACGGCTACCCTCAATACGACTTTGCAGGAAACGAAAGGTAAGGACGACAGAGGAAAAATCAGCATTGTGTTTTGAAAAACGAAATTATCACGCCCGAACAACAACCCCATAGCGCACAAACTCCTCATTGGCACGACAAAATCGCCCTGAAACGCTTTGGGGATTTTCTCCATAATTCCTTTGGAAAACTTTTTACAGAAATCGTCTGCAATACAAAAAAATTCAGTACTTTTGTCAAGCGTAAATGTGCCCATAATTTTAGCATGTTGATATTCAAATATAAGCATGCAAAAATAGAGGGCGCTTACATTTTTCACTTTATGCTTGTCCCAAATTCAGATTAAAACATAACCTCAAAAACACACAATCATGCCACAGATTATCAACATTCATGGCCGCGAGATTTTGGATTCTCGCGGCAACCCCACCGTTGAGGTGGAAGTAATTACCGATGCAGGCGCCGTAGGTCGCGCCGCCGTTCCCTCAGGCGCGTCAACGGGGGTGCACGAGGCGGTGGAGCTGCGCGACGGCGATAGGGAGCGCTTCGGCGGAAAAGGCGTGCTGAAAGCAGTGGAGCACGTAAACACTACCCTGAACGAAACCCTGAGCGGCTTCTCCATTTTTGACCAGCGCGGCATAGACTGCCAAATGCGAGAGCTCGACGGCACGGAGAACAAGGGCAACCTCGGCGCCAACGCCATACTTGGCGTATCGCTGGCGGTGGCGCACGCCGCCGCGCAATCGACGGAGCAGCCGCTGTACCGCTACGTGGGCGGCGTAAACGCTCACACGCTCCCCATCCCAATGATGAACATCCTCAACGGCGGCTCGCACGCCGACAACTCTATCGACTTTCAGGAGTTTATGATCATGCCCGTGGGCGCAGACTCCTTTGCGGAGGCGCTCCGAATGGGCGCTGAAGTATTCCACGCGCTAAAGGCTGTGCTGAAAAAGCAGGGATACTCCACCAACGTGGGCGACGAAGGCGGATTTGCCCCCAACCTCAAGAGCAACGAGGAGGGGATAACGGTGATCCTGGAAGCCATAGAAAAGGCAGGCTACAAGCCGGGCAACGACGTGTTTATTGCGCTCGACCCCGCCTCAAGCGAGTACTACCTGCCGGAGGAAAAGGTGTACCACCTCAAAAAGAGCAGCGGCGACAAGCTCACTGCGCAGCAAATGGTGGACTTCTGGAAAGGCTGGACGAGCAAGTACCCCATTATCTCCATCGAAGACGGCATGGCGGAGGACGACTGGGACGGGTGGAAGCTGCTTACCAACGCCATTGGGGAAAAGGTGCAGCTGGTGGGCGACGACCTCTTTGTAACCAACTCGGCGCGCCTGCAAGCGGGCGTCGACAGGCAGGTGGCCAACTCAATTCTGGTAAAGGTAAACCAAATAGGCACGCTCACCGAAACCATCGACGCCGTAACGCTGGCTTACCGCAACGGCTACACCGCCATCATGAGCCACCGCAGCGGCGAAACGGAAGACGTTACCATTGCCGACCTCTCCGTGGCGCTCAACACCGGGCTTATCAAAACGGGATCGGCCTCGCGCTCCGACAGAATTGCAAAGTACAACCAGCTGCTGCGCATCGAAGAGGCGCTGGGGGACGTTGCCTGCTACTTGGGAAAAAAATTCAAGTACGCGCGGTAAGCCTATGGAAAATGTTTTATTTAATTGAATGTCAATAAAATAGCTGCAAAAAGGAGATGCGGCGGAGCGACGTTGCTACCGAAAGACGCATCCCTACGGGATGCGGAAGATGCCAAGGGACAATTTATTTAGTTGAATACCAAAAATAAAACCCTTAACTTGATGACATTGGGCCAAAGCCTACGGTTAATAAAGTGTAGATGAAGGTTATTGGCGAATATTCTTCGCTCTTCTCTATCTCTCCGCAATTAGCGAAAGCAGCTCATTTACGGAGAGGCTTGCCGAGCGGTCGCTTCCTTCGAGCAGCGATTCCGCTAGGTCGCGCTTGGTGCTGTGCAGGTGGATGATTTTTTCCTCAATCGTATTTTCGGCCACCAGCCGGTATATGGTAACCGGGCGCGTTTGCCCGATGCGGTGGGCGCGGTCGGAGGCTTGGTCTTCTATGGCGGGATTCCACCAGGGATCTAGGTGTATGACAAAGTCGGCGGCGGTGAGGTTTAGCCCCAGCCCGCCCGCCTTTAGGCTGATGAGGAAGAGGTCGCCCTCGCCGCTCTGGAACTTCCGTATGCTCTTTTCCCGCTCGGGCTGGGGCGAAGAGCCGTCGAGGTACTGGTAGGCAACGCCCCGCTCGTCCAGCGCGTGGCGCACAACGGCAAGGTGCGCAACAAACTGGCTGAACACAAGCGCACGGTGCTTGTTTTCCTTCAGCTCGCCCACGATTTCGAGAAAAGCCGCCAGCTTGGAGGAGGCGATGCGAATGTCCTTGTCTATCAGCAGGGGGTTGCAGCTTGCCTGCCGCAGCTTGGTGATTTCCGCCAGCACCTGCATTCGCTTTGCGCCCAGGTTTGCACCTGCGCCATCGGCGGCGCC
>JAISLN010000026.1 GCA_031290835.1 Prevotellaceae bacterium | reverse complement strand
CGCCGTCAGGCGTTACATATCAATAGAAAATATGAAACCTCTACGAGGTTTATGGAAGGTGGATAATACCGTTTCTATGGATATGTATGCCCTGACGGGCAACGGTTGACGGCAATTTTATATCCATTACCCACCCGAAACGTTATAGAACCTGTAATGGCTCTATAACGTTTCAGGTGGGTATCTTTATCCAAACGGATACGTCTTCACCGTAAGTAAATTTTCAATGCCCGTCAGGGCATAAATATCAGTAGAAAAAGAACCGGAGATCGGAAATTACGCCGTCAGGCGTTACATATCAATAGAAAATATGAAACCTCTACGAGGTTTATGGAAGGTGGATAATACCGTTTCTATGGATATGTATGCCCTGACGGGCAACGGTTGACAGCAATTTTTTATCCATTACCCATCCGAAACGTTATAGAGCCAAAGAAATGAACAGAATTACGGTTTTCTTTCAAGGTGTTCGTGAGCTCGCTTCGCTCGGTTTAAAATTTAGAATTCAAAATTTCCTTCAGCAGCTGCGCGGTGTAGCTTTTTTTGCTTTTGCAGATTTCTTCGGGCGTTCCGGCGCATAGTATTTTGCCGCCGCCTGCGCCGCCTTCGGGTCCGAGGTCGATAATGTGGTCGGCCACCTTTATCA
Source organism: Prevotellaceae bacterium (assembly GCA_031290835.1). Taxonomy (GTDB): domain Bacteria; phylum Bacteroidota; class Bacteroidia; order Bacteroidales; family UBA932; genus JAITMY01. Next base: position 3,318 of record JAISLN010000026.1, on the reverse strand, counting down.
CGTCCATGTTGTGCTCAATAACAACGATGGTGTTGCCGCGCTCAACCAGCTTGTTGAGCACCTCCAGCAGCACGCGCACATCCTCAAAGTGAAGCCCGGTGGTGGGCTCGTCAAAAGTGTAGAGCGTTTGGCCGGTGTCGCGCTTGGCCAGCTCGGCGGAGAGCTTGAGGCGCTGGCTTTCGCCTCCGGATAGCGTAGTGCCGGACTGCCCCAGCGTTATGTAGCCCAAGCCAACGCTCTGCATGGCTTTCAGGCTGCGGAAAATGTTCGGCACGCTTTCAAAAAATACCGCCGCTTGGTCGATGGTCATCTCCAGCACGTCGCTAATGTTTTTGCCCTTGTAGCGCACGGCGAGGGTTTCGCGGTTGTAGCGCTTGCCGTTGCAGGTTTTGCAGGTTACGTACACGTCGGGCAAAAAGTTCATTTCTATGGTTTGCGTTCCGGCGCCGCGGCACTCCTCGCACCGTCCGCCTTTGACGTTGAAGGAGAAGCGGCCGGCTTTGTAGCCGCGAATTTTGGCGTCGGGGGTGGCCTCAAACAGCTTTCGTATTTCGCCAAAAACGCCGGTGTAGGTGGCGGGGTTGGAGCGGGGCGTGCGGCCTATGGGCGACTGGTCAACCTCCACTATCTTGTCGATGTGCTCAACGCCCGTAATTTCCTTGTAGGGCAGCGGATTTTGCAGCGAGCGGTAGAAGCGCCGGCTCAGGATGGGGTGCAGCGTTTCGTTGATGAGCGTCGATTTTCCGCTTCCCGAAACGCCCGTAACGCAGATGAACTTCCCCAGCGGCAGCTCCAGCGTAACGTTTTTGAGGTTGTTGCCGGTGGCTCCCTTCAGCACGATTGACTTGCCCAATCCCTTGCGGCGCGTTGCCGGAACGGGTATTTTTTTTTCGCCGCGCAGGTATTGCAGCGTGAGCGACGCCGCTTCGCCGCTACCGTCGTTGGCGGCGGCGTTCGTTGGGAGCAGCGTTTGTTCTCCTATTTTTCCCTGAAAGATAATTTTTCCGCCGCGCACTCCCGCCCCCGGCCCTACGTCCACCACCCAGTCGGCGGCGCGTATCATCTCCTCGTCGTGCTCCACCACAATGACGGAGTTTCCCTCGTCGCGCAGCCGCTTGAGCGATGCTATCAGGCGGATGTTGTCGCGCTGGTGCAGCCCTATGCTCGGCTCGTCGAGGATGTAGAGCACGTTCACCAGCTTTGAGCCTATTTGCGTTGCCAGCCGTATGCGCTGGCTTTCGCCGCCCGACAGCGAGGCGCTGCTGCGGTTGAGCGACAGGTAGCCCAAGCCAACGTCGAGCAAGAACGACAGGCGGCTGCGAATTTCCTTCACAATTTCGGCGGCTATGGCGCGCTGCCGCTTGGCGAGCTGCTGCTCCACCGTGCCAAACCACGCCGAGAGCGCCTCAACGTCCATCGCCGACAGCTCGGCGATGTTCTTGTCGGCAATCTTGAAGAACAGCGCCTCCTCCTTGAGGCGCATTCCGTGGCACACGGGGCATGTTTTGTGCGATATGTACCGGCTCGCCAAGCTCGGCGAAAGGTCGTCGTCCTGCTCGTGGCGGCTGCCTATGATGCTGACAACTCCCTCAAAGTTGAGCAGGTAGCTCGACGCCACGCCTATTTTGCTGCCGTCGATGCGCAGGCCCTCCTGCGTGCCGTACAGCACCGCCTCTAGGCCTTCGGCCGGTATGGATTCGATGGGGTCGCTGAGCAAAAAACCGAATTTTTTGGCGATGGCCTCTATTTGGGCAAAGAGGAGGGTGGATTTTTGCGCCCCCAGCGGGGCTATTCCGCCGCTGCGGATGCTCATTTTTCGGTTGGGGATAATTTTATCTACGTCGGCTTCGGCCACCACGCCCAGGCCGTTGCAGCGCGGGCAGGCGCCCTGTGGCGAGTTGAACGAAAAGGTGTGCGGCGCCGGCTCGTTGTAGGCAATGCCGGTGGTGGGGCACATGAGGTGGCGGCTGTAGTAGCGCACCTCCTGCGTAGCGATGTTCAGCGCCATCATGGTGTTGCCGCCCTGCTGCATGGCGGTTGCAATGGCGTCGTAGAGGCGCTTGCGGTCGTCGTCTTTGTCGCCCGGAACAACTTTATCCACCACCAGCTCCACAAAGTGCGGTTTGTAGCGGTCGAGCTTCATTCCCTGACGTATTTCGCGCACCTCTCCGTCCACGCGCACGCTCAGGTATCCCTTGCGCCCCAGCTGGTCAAACAGCTCCTTGTAGTGCCCCTTGCGCCCCTTTACGATGGGGGCAAGCACCAGCAGCTTTTGGCCGGCAAATTTTTCGGTTATCAGGTTGGCAATTTGCTCGTCGGTGTAGCGCACCATTTGCTCGCCGGTATTTTTGGAGTAGGCAATGCCGGCGCGGGCAAACAGCAGGCGGAGAAAGTCGTAGATTTCGGTGGTGGTGCCCACCGTAGAGCGGGGATTTTTGGAGGTTGTTTTTTGCTCAATTGATATTACGGGGCTAAGCCCTGTAATTTGCTCCACGTCCGGGCGCTCCATGCTGCCCACAAACTGCCGCGCGTAGGCGGAGAGCGTTTCCATGTACCGGCGCTGCCCCTCGGCGTAGATGGTATCAAACGCCAGCGACGATTTGCCGCTCCCGCTCAAGCCCGTGATGACCGTAAGCGCGTTGCGCGGGATGGTAACGTTTACATTCTTGAGGTTGTGCACGCGCGCCCCGATGACCTCTATTTTGCTTTCCTCCATAAATGTTGAGTTTATCCGGTTTTCGGCTACTTTTTGCCGTAGGCTTTCTCCCTAAATCCCGCCTCCGGCACTTTGATGTAGTAGGTGCGCCCGTGCCTGTTGGTCAGCATGGCGTCGCGCAGCCACGGGTTCAGGATTTTCAGGATTTTATAGTTGGTGTTGTGCTGCATGGCAAAGTCCGCCCAGCTGATAACGGGCACATCTACCGCCACCTCTTTGTAGCGGTACGGGGGGTACATTTCGTTGAGGGGGATGTAAAATCCGTACTTCTGCGGGTTGGAGATGATGAGCTTGAAGGCCAAAATTCGGAAAATGTAGCGCGAGGTTTCTTCGTTCAGGCGCATGTCGTGGTACGAAATTGACTTTTGCCGCTCTATTTGCTGCGTAAGGCCCTTCGTCCCCATGTTGTACGCGGCGGCGGCCAGCGTCCAGCTGCCAAAGTTGTCGTATGCTCGTTGGAGGTATCGGCAGGCTGCCCGCGTTGACTTTTCGATGTGGTATCGCTCGTCCACCTCGCTGTTTATTTCCAGCCCCAGCTCCTTGCCCGTGGCGGGCATCAGCTGCCAGAAGCCCACCGCTCCGGCGGGAGAGGTTACCTGCTG
>JAISLN010000025.1 GCA_031290835.1 Prevotellaceae bacterium | reverse complement strand
CTATCCGAGGTACAGGTAGTCGTAGTGCACCAGCTCTTTTTCGCCCTTTTTGCCCAGCGCTTGCCGGGCTTTGGCGCTGCCCACGGTTACGCGCCCAACGCCCAGCTGCGCCCCGCGCTCGTCAAGAATTTTCACCACATCATCCTTTTCAAATTCACCCTCAATGCGCACAACGCCGATGGGCAGGATGCTTGCCGTTTTTTGCAGCAGCCTCTTTTTTGCCCCCTCGTTGACCACGATGGCGCCTTTGGCAAAGGCTTCGGAGTGCGCCACCCAGCGCTTGACGCTCGACGTGGCTTTTGGCTTGGGGACGAACAGCGTGCAGAGCGGTTTTTTTTCTCCCAAAATGAGGTCGGGCAGGATGCCGTCGCGCTTGCCGTTGGCAATGTAAACCGCGACGCCGTTGGCGGCCACGCGCTGCGCAATGCCGGTTTTGGTGAGCATGCCGCCCCGCCCAAACTCGGACTTGTGCGCAGAGATGTACTGCTCCAGCTTTTGCTTCCCGCAGATTTCGCGAATAACCTCCACGCCCGGCGCACCCGGCTCGCCGCTGTAAACGCCGTCAACGTTGCTTAGGATCACCAGCGCTTCGGACTGCGTCAGCTCGCTTATAAGCCCCGACAGCTCGTCGTTGTCGGTAAACATCAGCTCGGTGACGGAAACGGTGTCGTTTTCGTTGACGATGGGGATAACGCCGTTGTCCAGCATGGTGGAGATGCACCCCAGCATGGTGAGGTAGTGGCGGCGCGAGCGGAAGTTTTCTTTGGTGGTGAGCACCTGCCCGCAGCAGAGGTTGTGCCGGCCAAACAGCTCGTAGTAGCGGTTGATGAGCTTTGCCTGCCCCACGGCGGAGAAGAGCTGACGCGCCTGCACGGCGTCCAGCTTCTTGTGCGGCTTGATTTCGCTGCGTCCGGACGCTACCGCCCCCGACGATACCACGATAACCTCCACTCCCCGCCCGCGCAGCGCGGCAATTTGGGCTACCAGCTTTTCGAGGCGTTCGGCGTCCAGCGTGCCGTCCGGCTGGGTGAGCACGTTGCTGCCTATTTTTACGGTAACGCGCATGTTCATTTGATTAGAAGTTAAGAATTTAGGAGCTACAAAGCAGGAGGTAGCGAGCTTTCTCCGCTTTTACACGGAGGCTTTTACGGCGTTGATGATGGCGCTTGTAAAACCGCCGTGCTCCAGCTGGTTAACTCCTTTGATGGTTAACCCCTTTGGGGTGGTAACCCTGTCTATTTCCTTTTCTGGGTGCTCGCCCGACTGCGCGAGCAGGCTGACGGCGCCTTGCAGCGTTTGGAGCATGATTTCCTTTGCGGCGCTTGCGTCAAAGCCCAGCTCTACGCCCGCCCGCATGTTTGCGCTGATGTAGCGCATGGCGTAGGCTATGCCGCAGCTCGACAGCGCCGTAGCCGCCGCCATTTGGTGCTCGGGGATGAGCATAACCTTGCCCAACCCGGCAAACAGCGAAAGCGCCACCTTCTCCTGCTCCCGGCTCGTGCCGTCCGATGCAATGAATGTCATGCTCTGTCCGGCGGCGATGGCGGTGTTGGGGATGGCTCTGAAGATGGGCGACCCCGGCAGCTCTGCCCGTATTCGCTCCAGCGCGACGCCTGCCGCTACGGAAATAACCATTGCCTGCGGCGGCAGCGCCGTGCGCAGCTTGTGCAGCACCTCCGGCAGCAGCCACGGCTTTACGGCAACAACAACAACGTCTGCCGTCCTAACGGCGTCGGCGCTTTGGGTAGAAGTGTTCACGCCCAGCGCAGAGAGGGCTTGCAGCGCCTCCGGACGAATATCGGTTACGTACAGGTTGGCAGGCTCCACCATTTTGGATTGCAGCAGCCCGTGGGCAATGGCGCCGCCTATGTTTCCCGCGCCAACTATTCCTATTTTCATGCGAGTATAAGGGTTTTGGTTTATGTGTGGCTGTCGTCCGGCGTGCGGAAAACGCCTTCAGCGCTTCACAATGTTTTGAGCGTAATTCGCTGCAAAGGTAGCATATTTTTGCTTGCTCGCATTTCCCCCGGATTTATTCGGGGGATTATGCACGGGAAACGCCGTAGGCGTTGGTCTTTTTCGCTTTCCTGCCGTTTCCCGCCGTTCCCCGCCGGTTCCCCGCTGCTCCCTGCCGTTTCCCGCCGTTCCCTGCCGTTCCCTGCCGTTTCCCGCCGTTCCCTGCCGTTCCCTGCCGTTCTTCCCTGCCGCTCCCTGCCGCTCTTCCCTGCCGTCATTCCGAACGCAGTGAGGAATCTCCTCGCACACCACCTGCGGGACGGAGGAGTGCAGGGAGATTCCTCACTGCGTTCGGAGTAACGGCAAAGGCGGAGTAACGGCAAGGGCGGAGTAACGGCAAGGGCGGAACTGAAAGCTTGAAAATGAAAGGCGCCACGGCACGCCATAAAGTAAGATTTTATAGTAATTGAAATGCTGAGAAAAGGGGAGGTTCGTCTGTAAGTAGTAGAAATATACATTAATAGGAATATTTTTTAAGCTTTTTCGCCCACAAACTTTATCAAGAAATACATTTTTGGATAATATTTGCCGCAAAAAAATATCAAAAAGCATAGTATTAAAATCATTTTTCAAAGCCATTTTAACATTATGGCGCTTTACCTTTGCTGCCGTCCTCTACAACAAAACGTT
>JAISLN010000024.1 GCA_031290835.1 Prevotellaceae bacterium | reverse complement strand
CCGCAGGCTGCCGTTATCGAAAAAGGCAAGATTATACCGCCAAGCAAAAAGGTTACGTTCCAAAAGTCGGAGGCATGGAATGATGGCTTGCTGGAAAAGCTGTACGCCGAGCGCCACGGCCGCAGCATAGAGGAAACCCGCGATGAGCTGCATCGCATCATTGCCGAAATTCGCTTTGAGCTCGACGCCACCGGAAAGGTTGCGCTGCCCGGGTTGGGTACGCTTAAGCAAACGCCTTCGCGCGAGGTCACCTTTGGGTTGGCAAAGAATCTGAACTTGCAAAAAGATTCCTTCGGGCTGGATGAGGTGAAGATAGCCCCTAAAGCATGGAACAATACCGCTAAAAAACCAAATCCTACCGGCAACGCCGACGCTGCTAAATCCGGCAATATTCCGCTGTTCGTTCTGTTTTGCGTTATGCTGGCAGCCATAGCTGCGCTGACGCTATTCTTTCTGCTTAACCGTGTACGCAGCAAAGACAGCGTCGAAATTTTGCTGGGAGCGGCCGATGAAGCGCCGCAGGAGCTCTCCGCCAGCTGGCCGGAGGAGCAAGGCATTGCTGAGGATAGCGAGGACGAGGCCGATGAGCCTGAGGCAAAACCCGCTCCCGCTGCGGCACGGCAACCCGCTCCGTCGGCAAGCCCTCTCCTGCCTGCAGAAGCGGCAAAAGCGCCGCCACAAGCTGCCCCGCGCTGCGAGTTTTGCACGGTGGTAGCCAGCTTCAACACGCGCGAGGGGGCAAGGCTAAAGATGGAGCGGTACAAAAAAATGGGCTACAACAGCGCACGGGTGATAGATGGCGAAAACAACCGCTACCGCGTGGCGCTTGGCTGCTACCGAACTCATGAAGCCGCCAAACAGGGGCTGCAGGAAGCCGCTAAATTTGTAAAAGACGCTTGGATTTTGGAGGTGTGCCGGTAGCGCTCATGTCAGCATGTACAAAAATCTTAGACAATACGTAAGCTTTCTCGAGTCGCGCGGCGAGCTGCTGCGCGTGCGGGAGCTTGTTGACCCGCTGCTCGAAATGTCCGAAATAGCCGACCGCCAGAGCAAGCAACCCGGCGGCGGAAAGGCGCTGCTATTCGAGAACAGCGGCACGGATTTTCCCGTGCTGATGAACATGATGGGCAGCGAACGCCGCATGAGCTTCGCGCTGGGGGTGGAAGCGCTGAGCGATGTGGAAAAAAAGTTCGACGATTTTTTTGCTGCGCTCACGCTACCGCGCCAAAACTTATGGGAAAAGCTTCGGCTGCTGCCCACGCTCCGGCAAGCCTCGCGCTGGTTTCCGCGCCTTGCGCGAGCGCCCGGCGAGTGCCGACAGGTTGTTGAGCGCAGCCCCGACCTCAACAAGCTGCCCATCCTGCAATGCTGGCCGCACGACGGCGGGCGCTTCATCACCCTGCCGATGGTGCACACGCGCGACCTGCACAGCGGCGTGCGCAACGTGGGGATGTACCGCATGCAAATTTTTGACGGGCAAACAACGGGCATGCACTGGCACCGCCACAAAACGGGCGCACGGCACTACGAACAGTACAAAGCCGCCGGACAACGAATGCCGATAGCGGTGGCGCTGGGCGGCGACCCCATCTACGCCTACTGCGCCACAGCGCCGCTGCCCGACAACGTTGACGAGTACCTGCTGGCGGGATTTCTGCGCGGAGCGCCTGTGCGCCTGACGCGCTGCCTCACGCAGCCCCTCGAAGTTCCCGCCGACGCCGACTTCGTTATTGAAGGCTACGTTGACCCTGCGGAGCCGCTCGCAACGGAAGGTCCCTTTGGCGACCATACGGGCTTCTACTCGCTGCCCGACGCCTACCCGCGCTTTCACGTAACCGCCATTACCCACCGCCGCGACGCCATCTATCCGGCAACGGTGGTAGGCATTCCGCCGCAGGAGGACGCCTACATCGGCAAGGCTACCGAGCGCATTTTTCTTGCCCCTATTCGCCTTGCCATGCTCCCGGAAATCGCCGACCTGCATATACCTTTTGAGGGGGTGGCGCACAACATTGCCATTGTAAAAATCAACAAAACCTACCCCGGGCAGGCGGAAAAAACCGCCAACGCGCTTTGGGGCGCAGGGCAAATGATGTTCAACAAGCTGCTGGTGGTGGTGGATGGCGAGGCGGATGTGCACCGCTACAGCGAGGTGTGCGCGTGCGTGCAAAAAAACTTTCGCCCCGATACCGACGCCTACTTTGGGCGAGGCCCCCTCGACGTGCTCGACCATGCTGCGCAGACCTGCGGCTACGGCGGGAAGCTGTGCGTTGACGCTACGCGGAAGCTCCCCGAAGAAGCGCCGACCTTGCCGCAGCGCGGAAAAAGTGCGCCGTACAAATTTACGCATCAGGCAGGGCAGGACGCCGACAGCCTGATACAGGTGATTTTTGATGATAGCGTTGACCTCGCAGACCTTGCCGCCTGCGTCTGGCTCATGGGCAACAACGTTGACCCCGCCCGCGATTGCAGCGTGAGGAACGGTACGCTTGTAATCGACGCCCGCAGCCGGCACAAGAGCAAGAGCATTGTTCGCAGCTGGCCCGAGGTGATTTGCGCTTCGCCCGCAACCATTGCCGCTGTTGACCAAAAATGGGAAAAGCTGGGCTTGGGCGAGCTTATCGAATCGCCATCGCTGCGCTACAGGCGGCTGCTGTCGGGCAGCGGCGGAGCGGAGGCAAAGGAATGTTGAGCTGTGCGCTGTGAGGTATTTTTTTACGCTCTTCATCGTATAAAAAAAATATGATTTATGTATGACCGAGCTATCATCATAGAATCACTGCAAAACGTTGAAAGAGTACTGCAAGAGGTGACAGAATAACAATCACATATCCGGTAAATATAACATTGACACTTTCCGACCTATACAAAAAATCCCTCGACCTCGCTCCGCTTAGCGACGAGGAGGCGCTACGGCTCTACGAGGAGGCTCCGCTGACAGCGCTGGCGCACGTTGCCAATGAGCTGCGGCAGCGGCATGTGCCGGGCAACGGCGTGAGCTGGCAGATAGACCGCAACGTCAACATCACCAACGTGTGCATATCGGGGTGCAAGTTCTGCACCTTTCACTGCGGGCTGAACAGCCCCAAGGCCTACACCACCACGCCGGAAGAGTATGCGCAAAAAATAGAAGAACTTTTTGCCAAGGGCGGCCGCCAGCTGCTGCTGCAGGGCGGGCTGCATCCCAAGTATGGTATAGACTTTTACGAAACGCTTTTTAGGAGGCTCAAGCGGCAGTTCCCTTCGCTCAAGCTGCACGCGCTTGGGCCGCCGGAGGTGGCGCACATTGCGCGGCTCGAAAAGTTGTCGTACCGTCAAACGCTGGAGCGGCTTGTGGCGGCAGGTCTGGACAGCTTGCCCGGCGCAGGCGCGGAAATTCTGGACGACCGCGTGCGCAAGCTGCTTTCGCCCGCCAAACCCGACGTGCAGGCGTGGCTCGACGTGATGCGCGAGGCCCACCAAATGGGGCTGGCAACTTCTGCCACCATGATGTTCGGGCACATTGAAACGCACGCTGAGCGTATCAAGCATCTCCGCCTCATCCGCGATTTGCAGCGCGAAAAGCCGACGGGAGCGCCGGGATTTCTGGCGTTTATCTGCTGGCCTGCCCAGCTCGACAACACCTCGTCGCCCGTTTTTGCAAACGTAAAAAAAGTATCGGCGGAGGAGTACATTCGCACGGTGGCCATCAGCCGCATCATGCTGAACAACGTGCCCAACATTCAGGCTTCGTGGCTCACGGTGGGCAAAGCCGTTGCGCAGCGGTGCCTGTGGGCAGGAGCCAACGATTTTGGCTCCATCATGATTGAGGAAAACGTGGTTTCCTCGGCCGGAGCGAGCCACTCCTTCGACCGGGAAGGCATCACTGCCGCCATACGCGAAGCCGGCTACGAGCCGTGGCTGCGCAACCAGAAGTACGAAAAAGAGGTGTAGATAGCGCTGCCGGTTTGTTCCAGCTACCGCCGCCATTGCCGGTCAGATTTGCGTTGAATTGCTCACCCTGCTTGTTCCCGTATTATAAGAATACAGCTATAATAGTTGCTCATCCCTATAGACAGAATTTACAGAATGCCATCGCACGCTTTTGGCGCGTTGCCTACGCATCAATTGGTAATAAAAATAGTTTTCATATCTTTGCAATGTTGCATAATAGGGTACCGCTATGAAAAATTTACCGATAGGCATACAGTCGTTTGAGAAGCTGAGAGAAAATGATTGCCTTTATGTGGATAAAACCGGAGAAATCCATCAGCTGGTTACTTCCGGCGTAGGCGTTTACTTTCTTTCGCGGCCGCGTCGGTTTGGGAAGTCGCTGCTCATCAGTACAATGGATTCGCTCTTTAGCGGCAGGAAGGATCTGTTTGCGGGGCTCTACATCTACGACAAGTGGGACTGGACAAAGCAATACCCTGTTATCAGGATAGATTGGACGCTCATTGGCCATGCCACGCCGGAGGACATAGAAAAAAATTTGATTAATTACCTGAAAGAAAAAGCGGAAGATTATCAAGCGACTTTGAAAACAGACTCTGCGCCCGACTGCCTCCGCAAGCTGATACGAACGTTGCACGAAAAAACCGGCAGGCGGGTGGTGGTTTTGGTGGACGAGTACGATGTGCCGATTTTGGATGTGATGGGCAAAGCGGCGGAGGAGCTGAAGGCCATTCAGGAAAAGCTGCACGCCATCTACAAGGTGCTGAAGGGCGCCGACGACCATCTGCAATTTGTTTTTCTTACGGGCGTATCAAAATTTGCGGGGCTGTCCATATTTTCGGCGCTGAACAACCTGAAAGATATTACGCTGGATAGGCAATACGCCACCATCTGCGGCTATACCCAGCAGGAGCTGGAGGGTAACTTTTCGGACTATTTGGCGGCGGCGGCGGAAGAGATGTCGAAAACGCATGAAGAATTGTTGGACGCCGTGCGCCGCTGGTACAACGGGTACTCGTGGGATGGCCGCACCTCGGTGTACAACCCTTTCGGCATTCTGCTGTTTTTGAGTGAGCAAAAATTCAAAAATTTTTGGTTTTCCACCGGCACGCCCACCTTTTTGATAGAGCTGCTGAAAAAGCGCAACCACATCGACTCCTTTCTTCAGCCCATTCAGGTAAAGGAGAGCATTTTCAGCAGCTACGATCCGGAGCGCCTTGAGACGATTCCGCTGCTGTTTCAAACCGGCTACCTGACCATCAAAGGCGCGGTAATGGACGATGTGGAGTGGACGTACACGCTGGCGATTCCCAATAAGGAGGTCGAACATTCGTTTGT
>JAISLN010000023.1 GCA_031290835.1 Prevotellaceae bacterium | reverse complement strand
TTGCACAATTTCTCAATTAATTCTCCAAATTTACCGCAAAGGGTACGTTCACGTAATGATACGTGGTTTGTATCTGCCGTAGCATCAATGAAATCGTTTAATGAAATCGTTAATTCTTCCGGTGAATGAAATGTTCGTTTCCCGAAATCGAGCCGTATCACCGGATGCGGCTGCGTCCAGTCCCACTTGTCGTAGATGTAAAGCCCTTCAAACAGCTCTTTTCGTCCGCTGAACAAGGCGTCCAGCGTGCTCACAAGCAACGATTTTCCAAAGCGACGCGGACGAGACAGAAAGTAAATGCTGCTGCCATCGTCAATCATTTTATAGATGTGCTCGGTCTTGTCAACATACACAAAACCGTTTGTCCGCAACTTCGAAAACGACTGTATGCCTACCGGTAATTTTTTCATGACATTTTATTTTTCGACAAAAGTCGCGCTTTTCCCATTTTTACTCTACTATGCTCGCAAACGAAATGCGAAAGCGCAGCGGCGTGTACGGGTATATGGGGCGGGCGGCGCTTGTGGTAGTACCGGCAGCACCATAGCCGTAGTCCGAGGTGAACACCACCTCAATTTTGCTGCCCGCTGCAAGGTTGAGCAGCGCCGCATCAAAGGCTTTTATGGAGGTGGTGGACAGCAACGCTTTTGAGAAGGTATGCTTGTAGTAGGTTTGGTAAGCCGAAGTTGAGGAGGTTGTATCAACGCTCCAGCCAGCCGCGTAAACATCTTTCCCAACGTTGGAATCCAGCAAAAAGCCATCGCGCAGGTAGTAACCTGTGTACTTCAAGTTCAGCACATCGCCTGTTTTGGCGTAGGGCGTGCTGTCGGTGAGCGGCACAGCGTCGAGGTAGCAAACGTAAATGTTCGGCAGGGGCGCTCCCGTAGAATCTTTAGCGGGGACAAATTGCGCAGCATTATTACCATCGCTATTGTAAGCATCTACGTACTCTTTCAGCATAAGTTGTTCTCTTGCAGCGGCAGAATCGGCGTTTGCTAATATTTCGTTGAGGGTAATTGTGAAAATAACCGGCGTATTTGCCGCCACACCCGTTGTTCCCGTCGCTCCAAAGGCGTGCCACGACGCCGACAGCACGGTGAGGGTATCGCCCTCGCTCATTCTGCCGAGCGCTTTATACAAGGCCGCCTGCATGTAATCTTTATGGTAAAAAGAAAATATGGGGGCGTAGTGCGTGGTAGCCGCAAAAGTGCCCAAGCGACGCGCCTCCAGCGAATCGGTAGTTTGGTAAACAACGCTGCGCGAAATGGGCAGCAGCTCGCCGTGGTAGCCAAACTCCACGTAACCCTCGTCCTGCGGTTTTTTGACACTTTCCGCCACTTTTTTCCCATGATGGATAATCCACAAGCTGCTATCCTCCTCTATAGGCGTAGCGGCAGGGAAGCGCACCTTAAGTACCTTAACGGTAGATTTTATCAGCTGCAGCTCGGTATCTTGCCACGATTCGGAGGGATTTTCTGCGCAGCGCGAAGCCAGCAAAACAAGCGCAGCCATTGCAGCCGGCATAAAATATTTTTTAGGGTAAAGCATATTTTTGTGAATCTCGAAGTTTGAATTTTTAGTTTATCGTTTCTCTACATTTGTTACAAGCACATTGAATACTAACGCCGACTGCGACGGAACCAAGCCTACATGCTCTTTGCCGTAGCCCAGCGTAAACGGAAAGAGTAGCATGGCTTGCTCGCCTTTCGCCATGCGCAGCAGGCCTCTGTCCAATCCGGCTATCAGCTTACCGCTACCTACTTCCAGCCCTTCTGCGGGCAGCGGCTCCAGCCCGTTTTTTATGGCTGTTGAATCGTCGCTTGCGCTTGCAGCAAAAAGGGCGCCGCTTAGCGTCCTCGCCTCGTACACCAGCGTTACCATATCGCCCGGCTCCACCGCAACCCGTTCGGGGCTTGAATCAACGGAAATCGGCACGTAGTACACGCCGTCTTTTTCGTCAACCGTTGCCTTCAGCGTGCCGGTAATGTAGCGCTCAATATCCTTTCGTTGCTTTTCTTCCGTGTCGTCTTCCTTGCACGACGGCGCAACAGCCGGCAGCAGCAGGGCGCAAAAAAAGCCGTATAAGCTGTACCGTAACATTTTTTTCACTTTCACTTCTACTCTATTTACTGTTTGCATTAGCCACTTTTTGTACCTCTATTTCGTACACCACAGGCGTAAAGGGCGGCACAATGTCGGCAAGCCCCTTTGCGCCGAAAGCCAGCGTAGAGGGCACCACAAACGTTGCCGTTTCGCCCTCGCTCATGGTTGCAAGCGCCGTTACCAGCCCTGCCACCAGCTGCCACTGCTGCCCCCGCACGTAGCGAAAAGGCTGCCCGTCCTTGCCGTTGGAGTCAAATTTTGTACCGTTAAGAAAAAAACCTTCGTAGGTAATGTGCACTACGTCGCCAAACTTCTCCGGTTTTTTGCCGTTTCCCGGTTTTTTGCGCTTTTTCCAAACATCGCCCACCTTTTTGAAGCCGCTATGTTGCTGCATATACAGCTTGGTCAAGCGTTTTTCGTAGTCAAGGTAGTCTGAACAGAACTTTTCGTAGCCGTCATCCAAAATAATGTCGGAGCCTACCACGCGCAGCACGCGGATGTTCACGTGGAGCGGGTCGTTGTCGGCCACGCCTTTTAGCTTGGGGTAGCTGATTAAGCTCGACGACAGTATTCTTGCCGGCATTATGAAGCCAACGCTGTCGCCGCGCGAAAAGTTCAGGAGGCTTGCCTCAAGCGAATTTTTACTCGGATCGTCGCCCGTCGGCAGCCAGCATACGCGCTCAAAGACCTTTGCTCCCTGCTGCGCTGTGGCGCTCACGGAAAGCATTACGTAGCATCCGCGCCCAACTTTTGCGTTGCCCTTACCCAACGCATAAATGCAGTACTTAATATCGCCGGTCAGCGGGGTGTATGCCTGTGCATTTGCGCCCGGCGCAAGCTGCAAAAGGCAAACCATTAGCCCTACTACGGCCAACAATTGCCTGCGCTCGAAGCAGGTGGTGAACCGCTTGCAAATCCGGCTATGGGTTGGGTACACGGTGGCGTTGCCAAGCTTCATGCTATGAAATAATTTTTAGAAATAATCAGCTGTCAAATATTTTTCGGCTACTTTTTTTTCATCACCACTCCCACCCACAAGTCGCACACCAGCGAGCTGCGGGGCGGTATTCTATCGCCGTCGCCCAGAAGCCCGAACGCTAGGTAGGCGGGAACTACAAGGCGCAGGTGGCTTCCCTGCCGCACGCCCAGCAAGGCTGTATTCAAAACCGTAATGCCGGAAAAGCTGCCCACCTTCACCTCCAGCGGATACCGCTCGCTGTACGTATAGCAGGGCGTTCCGTCAATCAAAAAGATGCTGCCGTACAGCTGCGCCACATCGTCCATTGCTATTTGCTCGCCCCTACCCTCTTCCACCAGCTGATAGTAGTAGCCGAGCGGGCTGTGCCTCATGTCCAGCTGCTGCCGGTTGACGTACGATTGCAGAATGTCCTGCTCCTTTTCGCTCAAATACCTGTTTACCTCCTCCAGCCACAGCGCATTCTGCGATACGACCGGTGCGTATGGCGCTCGCTCCGGCTTGCCGCATTGACCCTGCAAAAGTACAAAAAAGGCAAGATATATGGGCAAAAAGTTGCTTTGCCGTTTCGGCGCTCTAAAAAAAGATGGGGCGTTGCTCATCATGGCGTCAAAATTCGTCCTTCAAGATTTTTTCAAAGTAAGCCTCGCAATCTTTCAGCGCGCCGAAATATTTTCCGCCCGACGCGTTGAAATGTCCTCCTCCGTTGAAGTATTTTCGCGCCAGCTCATTCACCGAAAGGCTGTTCCCCTTTGACCTGAGCGAAACGCGGATGTGGGTTTTATCCGAAGCCTCCATAAATAGCGCCGACAGCGCAACCTTTTTTATGGAAAGCGGAAAATTTACAAACCCCTCCGAGTCCCCGGGCTGAAAGCAAAATTCGTCGAGCTCGCTTCGCGAAAGCGCAATGTACGCCGCCCTGCGCTTCGGAAACACCCGCATTTTGCTTTGCAGGCAGTAGCCCAGCAGGCGCATTCGCTTTTCGGAGTAGCTGTCGTAAACCCGGCTTGCTATTTCGTTTTTGTCTATGCCAAGCTCCATGAGGTCGGCGGCCATGCGGAACGTTGCCGGGGTGTTGACGCCAAAGCTGAACGAGCCGGTATCGGTTATCAACCCTACGTACAACGCCTCTGCCGCGCTCTTGCTCAGCAGCGTTTTTCCACCCAGCGCGTCCACTATCCGGTAGATAAATTCGGAGGTGGAGCTCATGGAAATATCCGAAAACACGAGGTTAAATTCATCGGCAGGGCGTTGGTGGTGGTCAATCAGCACGCGGGGTGCGCTATGGTCGGTCAGCGCTTCGCTCATGCTGTCCAAGCGGCTGAGAGCGTTAAAGTCGAGGCAGCAAATAAGGTCGCAATCCTTTAGGTAGCGCTGCGTGGCCTCTTTGCCGTCCTTGGCGTCGGTATAGATGATAGCTTGGTTGACGCCTTCTATCCAGCTCAAAAACTCCGGGCATCTGTTGGGAAATGCCACGCGCACCTCCATTTCCGGGTAAGCCGCCTTTAGGTAGCTCCACCACGCCATCGACGCGCCGACGGCGTCGCCGTCGGGGTTGACGTGGGCGGTAACAAGGCATTGCTTGGCGTTGCTCAGCATGCTCCGTAGCGCCTCTATATTGTTCATCCAAGTTAACATCAAAAAATCCAACGGAGAAAAACTCCATGAAAAGTTGCCAAAAATAAAACTATAAATATAGCATTTGTGGGGGAAACTATGGCATTTGTGGCTGTTAAAGTTTTTTAAGTTCACTTTATTTCCACCGTCAGCATTGGTTTTTCTTCGATTTTTGCCACCAGCGTATCGCCTATTTTCACGGGCACGCTCTCCATCGGCGAGCCTGTAAAAATGAGGTCGCCCATGCGGAGCATAACGTAGCTCGATATGCAGGCCGTCAAGCGGTTGAAGCTGAAAATCATGCTGCGGCTGCTCCCCTGCTGCACCGTTTTGCCGTTCAAGTCCAGCGAAAACCTCACGTCGGAGACATCCCGCAGCGCCGACAGCGCCACAAATTCGGGGCTAACCGGCGCCGAGTAGTCAAAGGACTTGCACATCTCCCACGGCAAGCCCTTTTGGCGACATTCGCGCTGCACGTCGCTCGCCGTGAAGTCAACGCCAACGCCAACCTCGGAGTAGTAGCGGTGCGCAAAGCGCTCGCTTATGCTGCGGCCAAGCCTGCCGATGCGCAGCACCAGCGCCACCTCGCACCGCAAGTCTTGCGTAAACTTGGGGTAGTACAGCGGCTGATTGTTGCGCAGCAGCGCCGTGTCGGGCTTCATAAAGAATACGGGGCTATCTGCGTACCCGCCGAGCGA
>JAISLN010000022.1 GCA_031290835.1 Prevotellaceae bacterium | reverse complement strand
TGCATCGCCGGCCGTATATCGTCGCTGCTCACCCTTCGCGCCGGAGCGCAAATGCCCACCGTATCGCCCGCCTTGAGGAACGCGGGACGGACGAATTTTACATCACTACTGCTCATTTTGATAATTCTTTAAGAGAGGGGTAAATGCCATGTATGGCACATCTCAAAAAAAAGCCCTGCTTTTAAGAGGGGCTTTTTTCTTTAACTTGATTACGCTTCTTGAAGAAAGAGGCTTTATCAAGTGTGCGGTGCAAAGATAAATATTATTTTTCACAATTGTCCGCTAAAAATAATTTTTCTACTAAAAAACAATCGCTGTGAGCCTTCTCCCGCAAGGGCGACAGCATCACCTGCACAAAATTATGCTGCGCGAAGTGAAAATAATTGCTACCTTTACCCCCCGAATGTATAACTGTTATGCTTTTGCTATGAATAGCTTTGAAAAAATAGCACTCGTTGTGCTTGCCGCTGCGCTTACATCCGCCTGTGCGCGGCATTCGGCAAGAGTAGAAGGGCGCATTGCCGGCGGAAAAGGCGCGGTGGTGCTGCTAAAAAAAACGAGGGCGGGAAAGCCTGTGGTGCTCGACTCTGTGCGCTTGGGTGCGTCGGAAAAATTTTCCTTCAGAATCGGCAAGCTCGAGCCGGCAAGCTTTTACCAGCTGGCTGTCGATACGCTGGGCAGCCTCACGCTGCTGCTGCATCCGGGCGACCGCATTGCGCTGTCGGCGCAGGCGCCCGGCGTGGTGGCGTCGTGCCAAGCAAGCGGGTCGGAGGATGTGGCGCTGGCGTTGCAGCTCCAGCAACGCCTCGCGCAGAGCAACGCCTCGCTCGACTCGCTGCTGCGCACCGCCACCGATAGCTCCCCGCAACAGATGGCGGAGGTGCGCAAAAGCGCGACGCGCATTTTTCTCCGGCAAAAAAGGTACAACACAACGTTCATCGTGCAGCATCCCACCTCTCCGGCAAGCATCACCGCTTTTTACCAAAAGCTGGGGCAGGAGCTGCCGCTGTTTGGCTCCCCCGACGACCGCTTTCTGCTCCGCATGCTGACGGATTCGCTCCGGCTGCGCTACCCCAAGTCGAGCTACGTGAGCGCGCTGCTCGTCAAGCTCGACGAGCTGGAGGCGGCGGCGCGTCAAAGCGCCCTGCAGGAGCTGATGTCGCAGGCTGCCGAGGTGGACAAGCCGGAGGTAAAGCTGCCCGACGCGCAGGGAAACCTGCACCTGCTCTCGGCGCTTAAGGGAAAGGTGGTGCTGCTGGACTTCTGGATTTCCACCAGCCCGCTTTGCCTGATGGACAACCGCGAGCTGCTGCCGCTGTACGGGGAGCTCCACAAAAAGGGCTTTGAGGTTTTTCAGGTGTCGCTGGACGACGACCCTGCGCAGTGGCAGCTCGCCGTGGAGGAGCACGCGCTGCCGTGGATAAGCGTGAGCTGCCCCGCCGCCGAAGGTTGCCCTGCGGCGCGAGACTACCGCGTGGAAAAAATTCCGGCAAACTTTCTCATCGACCGGCAGGGAAAAATTGCGGGCAAAAATTTGTACGGCGAAGAGCTGGCCAAGAAAGTAAAGGAGCTGCTGGGGAGGTGAACGTTGATAGACACGCACTGCCATATTTTCGACAAGGCGTTTGACGCCGACCGCCGCGACGCCGTGGCGCGGGCGCAGGCAGCGGGCGTTACGCTGCTGCTCATGCCCAACATTGATAGCGCAACCTACGCCGACATGATGCGCACGGCGAGCGCGTTTCCGCAGGTGTGCCTGCCCATGGTAGGCGTGCATCCCACCTCCATAACCGCCGAAAGCTTGGAGCGCGAGCTGAGCTTTGTGAGCGACGCGCTGGCAAAAAATCCCCCGAAAACGTTTGTAGCCATTGGCGAAATAGGCGTTGATTGCTACTGGAGCCGGGCATACGTGAGGCAGCAGCAGGCGGCGTTTGAGCGGCAGCTGCGCATGGCCGAGCAGTACGGGTTGCCGGTGGTAATTCACGCCCGCAGCTCGTTCAACGAAATTCTGGACGTGCTGCGCAGCGTCAAGCCCAACGTAAAGGGTGTATTTCACGCCTTCTCCGGCTCTGCGGAGTGCTACCGCGACATAAAAAAGCTGGGCGACTACAAGCTGGGCGTAGGCGGCATGGTAACGTTCAAAAATTCCACGCTGCCCGAAGTTGTACGCCAAGCCCCGCTGAGCGACCTGCTGCTCGAAACCGACGCGCCGTACCTCGCCCCAACGCCCTTTCGCGGCAAGCGCAACGAAAGCGCCTACCTTGTGCCGATAGCGCAAAAAATTGCCGAAGTAAAAGGCTTGAGCGTGGAGGAGGTTACGGCAGCTACCACCGAAAATGCAACTCAGCTATTTGATTTACAAATATTTACAAAATTAACGGGCGAGGTAGGCAATGCTTAACTTTTTCGTTCGGGCAGCGCTTGGTGAGCGTTGATATTTTTTGTATTTTTGAGAGTTTTTGCGCAAAAACCAAAAGCGTTTACCTCGCGGCAAAGACATCCGTACAGTATTTAACCGCTTCCCTGCGCCCCCTTTGGAGCGCTGGCGAGGCTCATAGTCCTAACAAATGAAAGTAGATGTAGTCATCGGCCTGCAATGGGGCGACGAAGGGAAGGGAAAAATCGTAGATGTGCTCACGCCGAAGTACAAGGTGGTAGCCCGCTTTCAGGGCGGCCCCAACGCCGGGCATACGCTGGAGTTCGACGGCAAAAAATTTGTGCTGCACACCGTTCCCTCCGGCATTTTTCGCAAAAACTCGGTCAACATTATCGGCAACGGAGTGGTGGTTGACCCCGTTATCCTGATGGATGAAATTAAGAAAATCAACGCGGCCGGCGTACCCACCGGCGGTAAAATTCTCCTCTCCAAAAAGGCGCACCTCATCCTCCCCACCCACCGCGCCCTCGACGCCGCTCAGGAGGCTGCCAAGGGCGGCGCAAAAATCGGCTCTACGCTCAAGGGAATAGGCCCCGCATACACCGACAAAGTCAGCCGTAGCGGGCTACGCGCAGGCGATGTGCTGCGCCCCGACTTTCTCCAAAAGTACGACGACCTCAAGCAAAAACATTTGGCGCTCCTCCGGCAGCTCGGCTACCCGCTCGGCGCAGAGGAGCAGGAAAAGGAAACAGAGTGGCTGCAAAGCGTTGAGCAGCTGCGCACCGAATTTACCATCATCGACAGCGAATACGAGGTAAATGAGCTGTTGAAGCAGGGCAACATTCTTGCCGAAGGCGCTCAAGGCTCCATGCTCGACGTTGACTTTGGCTCGTACCCGTTTGTAACCTCCTCCAGCACGGTGTGCGCCGGCGCCTGCACCGGGCTGGGCGTTGCGCCGAGCAAAATAGGCGAGGTGATAGGCATTTTTAAGGCGTACTGCACGCGCGTCGGCAGCGGCCCCTTCCCCACGGAGCTGAGCGACGAGGTGGGCGAAAAATTGCGCCGTCAGGGCAGCGAATTCGGCTCCACCACCGGCCGTGCGCGTCGCTGCGGCTGGCTCGACTTGGTGGCGCTCAGGTACTCCATCATGGTCAGCGGCGCCACGCAGCTCTTCATGATGAAGGCCGACGTAATGGACAACTTCGATACCATCAAGGTTGGCGTTGCCTACAAAATCAACGGCGCCGCCACCGACCGCTACCCCTACGAGGTGGACGCGCCGATTGAGCCGGTATATAAGGAATTTAGGGGGTGGAAAAAGCCAACATCGGGCTGCCGGACGGAAAAAGACCTCCCGCAGGAGCTTCTCGACTACGTGCAGTTCATTGAGCAGCAGACGGGCGTGCCCGTAAAGTTTATTTCCGTAGGCCCCGACAGAAGCGAAACCGTATTACGATAAGCAGCCCCAATGGAGAATTACAAATAAAATAGCTAATCACAAAAAATTTACCGAAAATGACAAAGTATGAAATCCGGCACGCGACCCACCCGGCCGACGCCAAACGCTACGACACGCAACGCCTGCGCGAAGAGTTTCTGATAGAGAAGCTCATGGAAGATGACGCGGTGCACATGGTTTACACCATGTTCGACCGCCTGATTGTTGGGGGAGCCGTTCCCCGCACCAAGCCGCTGGAGCTCGAAGCCATAGACCCGCTCAAGGCGCCGTTTTTTCTGCATCGCCGCGAGCTGGGCGTCATCAACGTTGGCAGCACGGGGACGGTGAGCGTGGACGGAAAAGAGTTTACGCTACAGCACAAGGAAGCCCTCTACCTTGGCAGCGGCGACCGCAAGGTGCTCTTCGGGAGCGTAAGCGCCGACAAGCCTGCGCACTTCTACTTCAACTCTGCGCCCGCGCACAAGAGCTGCCCCGACAAGCAAATCACGCTGGCAGACGCGGTGGTGGTCGATACCGGATCGCTCGAAACCTGCAACGCTAGGCGCATCAACAAGCTAATTGTAAATCAGGTGCTCGAAACATGCCAGCTGCAAATGGGTATGACCGAGCTCAAAGCGGGCAGCGTGTGGAACACCATGCCGCCGCACACCCACTCGCGCCGCATGGAGGCGTACTTCTACTTTGAGGTGCCGCAGGGGCAAGCCGTGTGCCACTTCATGGGCGAGCCTACCGAAACGCGCCACATCTGGATGCTCAACGAGCAGGCGGTGATTTCGCCCGCATGGTCTATCCACTCGGCGGCAGCCACCAGCAATTACATCTTCATTTGGGGTATGGCGGGCGAAAACCTCGACTACGGCGACCAGGATTTTACTACGCCCGACGCGCTGAAGTAGGCGGAGAAAAATCGTAGCGCTATGGCAACGGAGCCGGACAAAACCACAAGCGACAAAGTGTATTTTTGAGCCTCACTGCGCCCGCGAATTTGCCAAATCGTTCAAAATGTCGGTAGCGTCATATACGTATGAATATATGCCACCACCCTTGCTTGGCAAAGTTTTTTTCTATTAGCGCCCAGAAAAGAAAGGAATAATAGCTATATTTGTACAAAATTTCGTTTTTTACTTCTACCATTATTCGCGTCAGCGCTTGGAATTGCTCCGGGCTGCTCTGGGTAAATGATTGTTGTACGAGAAGTTACAACGGTTTTGTTTTCCCTACTCGTATGCTCCCATTTTGAGCATGCTCACCTCTTTGGGGGATAAAATCCTCCACTGTCCGCGCTCCAGCGACTTCTTGGTAAGCCCCGCAAAATATACGCGGTCGAGCTTTTTGACCTCGTAGCCCAGCGCCTCAAACATGCGCCGCACCACGCGGTTGCGCCCCGAGTGAATTTCCAAGCCTACTTCGGCCTTATCCTCCATGTTGGTGTAGCCCACCTCGTCGGCAACGGCAAGACCGTCTTCGAGCTCTACGCCTTCTACCAGCTGCTCCATGTCGGGCTTTTTGAGGGTTTTATCCAACGTTACCTGATACACCTTGCGCTTGTTGTAGCCGGGGTGGGTGAGCGTTTTGGTCAGCTCGCCGTCGTTGGTAAAGAGGAGCACGCCGGTGGTGTTTTTGTCCAATCGCCCCACCGGATACACGCGCTCCGAGCACGCGCCGGCAATGAGGTCCATCACCGTTTTGTCGGCGTGGGGGTCTTCAACGGTGGTTACGTAGCCCTTGGGCTTGTTGAGCAAAACGTACACCTTTTTTTCGCCCGACAGCTTATCCCCGTTCCAACAAATTTCGTCGGTTGGGAGCACCTTTGTTCCGAGCGTTGTAATTACTTCTCCGTTTACGGTAATTTCTCCTTTTTGTATGTATTCATCGGCTTCGCGGCGCGAGCACACGCCGGAGTTGGCAATAAACTTGTTGAGGCGCACGGGCATGTTGGGCTCTTTCACCTGAATTTCCTTAAACGGTTTTCGTTCGGCGCGAGGTCTGTCGCTGCGCGATGCGTAGGCTTCCTTTTCGCCGTAGGGCTTGCGGGCGTAGGGTTTTTCGCTTCTGTCGTCGTCGTAGCCTCGGCGGTCGCCGAATGGTTTTCCGCGGCGAGGCTTTTCGCTCCTGTCGTCGCCGTAGCCTCGGCGGTCGCCGAATGATTTCTCGCGGCGAGGTTTTTCGCCGCGATCGTCATACGCCTTCGCCGAACGGTAGCCGCCGCGGGATTCTTTTTCGCCGTAAGGCTTGCGAGCGTAGGGTCTGCCTTCGTCTGCTCTGTCGCGGTCGCGGTCAGCATCGCGGTCGCGGTCGTAGCTGCGGCGGTCGCTGCGCGGCTTTTCCCTGTAGAACTTATCAAACCCCGGCGATTTTTGCCGCCTTTCGCCGGTCTCCCTGTCGGCGGCGCGGCGGCGCGGTTTTTCATCTTCGCCTCGCGGCGCGGTGCGGGCGGCGCGGCGCGGCCTGTCGCTGTAGCCGTCGTCGTTGTGCGCTTCGCGCTGCGGTGCTCTATCTTTGAAAAAGCTTTGCCGCGCGGCTGTCCGGTTAGCGGGTTGCTCGTCGTCGTTCTTGCGCTCGCGCGGCTTAGGCTCGTCGCCGTCGGTTGGCGGTGCGGCGGCGCTGCGGGTATCGTCCGAAGCGGCTTTTTTGCGCTCCAAGCTGCCTGTTCGCGGGCGGTAAACTTTGGGTTCTTCCTGATTACTCTCCATAAATAATATTGACAATTTTTAAATACCAAATATCCGACAAAAGTAGCTTATTTTGCAACATGATTGGACAGTATGGTTGGAATTTATTTGCATATACCTTTTTGCAAGTCTAAGTGCGGGTACTGCGACTTTTACTCCACGGCGTCGCAAGCGCTTGTGCAGCCAACGGTTTCGGCAATGCTGCACGAAATGGAAAGGCGTAAAAATTATTTTGCGCAAGCAGGAAAAAATTCCGCCGCGCCGCAAAAATCGACCCTTTACATCGGCGGAGGCACTCCCTCGCAGCTGCCGCCGGACATGCTTGCCGCGCTGTCGCACAAGGCGGTGGCAACGTTTGGCGTTGCGCCGCCCGAAGAGTTTACGGTGGAGCTGAATCCCGACGACGTTACGCCCGCGTACTTGCAGCGCCTGCGCGACATGGGCGTAAACCGTATCAGCATTGGCGTACAGTCGTTTTTTGACGACGATTTGCAGCGCCTTCGCCGTCGGCACAGCGGGCAGCAGGCCGTTCGCAGCGTGCAGCTGGCGCAAAAGGCGGGGTTTGGCAACATCTCCGTTGACCTCATCTACGGCTTGCCGCACATGGATTCCACGCGCTGGCGGCACAACCTCCAAACCGTATTTTCGCTGGACGTGCAGCACCTTTCGGCGTACGCGCTCACCATAGAGGCGCGAACTCCCTTTGGCGTACTCCGGCGCAAAAACAAACTGCCGCTGCCGCACGAAGACGAGGTGGCCGCGCAGCACGATTTGCTTTGCCAAATGAGCGCAGCAAACGGCTTGGCGCACTACGAAATATCCAGCTTTGCCCGCAGCGGTTTTTTTTCCAAGCACAACACGGCCTACTGGCAGCAGCAACCCTACATTGGCATTGGCCCTGCGGCGCACTCCTACAACGGAAGGCAGCGGCAAAGCAACGTTGCCGGCTGTGCGCAGTACGTCAAAAATGTGGAGGAGGGGAAAGATTTTTTTGAGCTCGAAAATTTGAGCCGTGAAGATTGCTACAACGAGTACGTTTTTACGGGGTTGCGCACCGCTTGGGGCGTGAGCAAGCGCTATCTGCAAAAAACTTTTGATAAAAGGTTGATAAATTATTTTTTTGCTAACGCAAATAAACACGTTGAGGATAAAAATATTACCATAGACGGCGACAGGATTTCCATCCCCGAAAACCGCTGGTTGGTGGCGGACAGCATTATTGTGGACTTAATTTGGGCATAAATTTTTTACCTTTGCACAAAATTGACAAAGGGGTGCAATTTGACTACGCCGATTTTTAATTCAAATTGTCGCGAGCATGAGTAATCCCGTAGGGATTATCTCTCGGTAGAAAATGGACGAACATCGTCTAAATCGGCATTCCGTAGGAATGCAGCTCTCGGTAGAAAATAGGCGAACATCGTCTAAATCGGCATTCCGTAGGAATGCAGCTCTCGGTAGAAAATAGGCGAACATC
>JAISLN010000021.1 GCA_031290835.1 Prevotellaceae bacterium | reverse complement strand
TCAACCAATTTGCAGAGCGGACGGGGAGGCGTCTTTTTTTACTATAAGGCGTACATCAAAAAAGTAATCGGCTACCATTTTGCGGTAAACCACGGGGCAAAGGTAGCTGCACGTTAGCCAAAAAAAAATACCATGAATATGGTATTTTTTTCTTGAGCGTTTATTTCTTTGTGCTACGCTTTAGTCCAGCGAAGTACATATTTCCCTGTTGGCCTTACTCAGCCTTTCCTCTTCTACTTTGATAACCTTGCGGTCGTAGGTCATCAGGCCGTTCACTTCGCCCTCCACGTCGGTGGTTTGGGTATATACCGCCGCCGAAAATCCGCGGCCGACGGTCGCTTTCAGCTGGTCGGTAAACTTGACATACTCGTCGGTTACTTCCTTTTGGGTTTTAAATTGCACGTATCCCCAGTTCTTGTCGGGCTGCCACAGGTGTCCCTCTATTGCCAGCCCAATGCCGCCATACTCGCCGAGTACATTTACCTTGCGGACGTTTAGCAGCGTGACGCTCGGGTTGGGGTAGTGGTGCACGTCGAGGATGTCGCCGGCGTTGAGGTAGTGGTTGCCGCCGCTGGCGGGGTTGACGAGCCGCGACGGGTCGTAGCTCTTTGTCCATGCCGCAATCTCTACCGTCTTAAACTGCCCCCATGCTTCGTTGAAGGGCACCCACACCACAATGCAGGGGTTGGGTTTCAGGTAGTCGATGATTTCTTTCCATTCCCTGCGGAAGTTCTCCTCCGATTCGGGCGTGCGAACGACTTCCTTTCCGTCAAAGAACTGGCGATTTTGCCACTGCGGGGAGTTTCCGCCGCTGGGCATGTCCTGCCATACGAGGATTCCGATGCGGTCGCAGTGGGTGTACCAGCGCGCAGGCTCTACCTTTACGTGCTTGCGTATCATGTTAAAGCCAAAATCCTTTGTTTTTTGAATATCGTACAGCAGCGCTTCGTCGGTCGGCGCGGTGTAGAGCCCGTCGGGCCACCAGCCCTGATCGAGGGGGCCGAGCTGGAAGTAGTCTTTATTGTTCAGCTGCATGCGTAAGATGCCTTGCTTGTCCGGTTTGACGGATATTTTGCGCATGGCGGCATAGCCGGCGACTTTGTCCTGCAATTTTCCGTTTTCGTAAAGGCTTGCCTCCAAATCGTAGAGGAAGGGCGCTTCTGGCGACCAGAGCTGCATGTTCTTTATCGGTATATCCACCTGCTGACCGGCGGCGGCCTTGGCTGTTGCAACGGTTTTGCCGGCATTTTTCACCGTCACTTCCACAATATCGCCGTGCGAGGCGTTGTTCACGTCAACCGTTACCGACAGCTGCTGCGCGTCAATATCGGGCACAGGTGTTACGGACACGATATGCTTCTTGGCCACCGGCTCCAGCCACACGGTTTGCCAAATGCCCGACACGGGCGTGTACCATATCCCTTCGGGCTTGTTTACCTGCTTGCCCCGCGGCTGGTAGCTGTCGTTGGTAGGATCCCAAACCTTGACTACGAGCTTTTGCTCGCCCTGCGTCAGGTAGGGCGTAATGTCAAACGAGAACGGCGTGTAGCCGCCCTTGTGCGTCCCCACCTTTATGTCGTTCACAAGCACGTCGGCTTTCCAGTCCACCGCCCCAAAGTGCAGCAGCACCAATTTGCCCTTCCACGCCGATGGCACCGTAAACGTGCGCTTGTACCACAGCTCGTTGTCTTTTCCCACGTTTTTTTGTACGCCCGAGAGGCTCGATTCCACAGCAAACGGCACCAATATTTTGCCGTCGAACTTGCCGGGCTCGGCAGCGCCCGCCGGCAGTATGGCGTAATCCCACAAGCCGTTCAGGTTGCTCCATTGGGAGCGCTCCATTGCCGGACGCGGATACTCCGGCAGCACGTTGGCGGGGTTGATTTCATTCGCCCACTTTGTTTTAATTTTGTCGCCCGCGGGCTTCCATTGCGCAAATGCGCAGGCTGCTCCGAGCATAAGAGCTGTAGCTGTGAAAGTAAATTTTCTCATAATTAGTTGTTTTTAAAATTGTTTGACGTTTAATTTGTTGTTTATTCCTTGTCGGGTGTTTGTGTACATGTATGCGATTTATTTGAATACGGGAAGGGGCGATTCTCCGGACGGCTCAAGCCCCGCCACCGCAGGCCAGCCGTCTGTCCATACTATTTTGTCCATGCAGAGCGTTCGGCGCAGCTTGGGGTTACTCCGCAGGTAGGCATGGTAGAGCATCCAGTCGTTGCCCTCGTCGTCGGTGATGATTTCGGCGTTGTGCCCGGGACCGGCAAAAGCGGCATTGCCCTGTAGCACGGTTTCGTAGTGATTGTCGAACATAGACCGTCCGTCTTTGGTGAGGTAGGGTCCAAAGAGGCTTTCCGAGCGCCCCACCACCACCCTGTAGGTGCTACTTGCGCCCTCGCAGCAGGTGCCGGTGGAGCCGAAGCAGTAGTAGTACTTGCCCCGCTTGTGAATGTACGTGCCTTCGGTGCCTTTGTCGTCAAAAGCGTCCGTCAGCCGTCCGGCGATGCGGAATTTTTCGGCGCCGGCCTTCAGGCTAAGCCCGTCATCCTCCAGCTCAATACCGTAGATGCCGCAAAAGCTGCCCCAGAAGAGGTATTTTTTTCCGCCGTCTTCAAAGTAGAACTGGTCAATGGAGTTGCACACGCCAATGGTGGAGCTGTTGAACAGAGCGCCCTTATCCGTAAATGGGCCTTGCGGCGCATCGGCCACCGCTACCCCAATGCCGCACGTACCGTTGCAGCCCCACACCGACATGGAGTAGTAGAGCACATACTTCCCGTTGATGTAGTTGACGTCGGGCGCCCACAGGCCGCCTTTCGGCTCAAAGGTGGGGCGCGTTTCGTTGGTAAACGCCGTGCCGATGTTGCGCCAATGCACAAGGTCGGTGGAGCTGTATATCGGGATATTGCGGATGTCCTCCGTGCAGTAGAGGTAAAACGTGCCGTCTTGCGCACGGATAACGGTAGGGTCGGGCGTGCTGACCGCCAAAACGGGGTTGCGGTACGTCGTGGCGTTACCGGCTTCCTTTTCCTGCCGGATATTTTCGTTCCCTTTGCACGAAAGCGTGGACGGGGATAAGAAGAGCATGAGCAGTAAAAAAATTATTCGCATAGTCTATTAAGTGTAATATTTTAATTGCTAATTGCCGATATGAAATAATGCGATGTAATCGGCCTTGCCTGAGAGCAAGCCCGACCGCGACGCCCCAAATTTTCCGTAATTTCGAAAATAGGTTTATTGTCAGCAAAGATGCGAATAATTTTCGGATATTTCACCATGCGCAGGCTGTAATTTTGCTTTAAACGTTCGCGTATCCTGATTTTTTGCAGTAAAATATCATCTTCAGAATTACGCAAAGCGCCATAATTAAAGTTTTACATTAAATAGGTTGATTAAAATTTCACCTATCATTTTTCATTTCAAAATACTACCGGTGCGCTCGATTGTTAATTGTTTTAACAGAATAAAGATAATTGCTCTTTGACCTTTTGATTGACGTGAACTTCCGGTAGCGGACACCGTAAATCGCGTAACAGCGTTTTGTCGAAAACGGAAGCATTGATAATTTGTATTAAGTACTATGCAGCATTTAATTTTT
>JAISLN010000020.1 GCA_031290835.1 Prevotellaceae bacterium | reverse complement strand
AAAATGGATAAGGAGAGGTGGGTGAGTGGCTTAAACCAACAGTTTGCTAAACTGTCGTACTGAGCAATTGGTACCGGGGGTTCGAATCCCCCCTTCTCCGCTAAGGTGGAACAAGCCGTCCGGAACGTTGAATGTTGCGGGCGGCTTGCTTGCGCTATGGGCGTTGGCGCAGCACGGCTAACGCCGAAATAGGCGTCGTAAATTTTTTATCCGAACTCTTATGAATATCATCCTAATTTTGGCGGGGGTTGTGGCGGGATTTGTTGTCGCTTTCCTTGCGCTCGGCGTGCGCGGCAAGTCGTCGTCGGGGGGCGTTGCCAAGGCCGATTACGAGGCGCTGAGCGAAAAGTACGGCGCTACCAACGTGCAGCTGAAGATTGCGGAGGATAGGCTCTCCGTGCAGCAACAGGAGCACGCGCGGCTGACCCAAAAGGTTGAGGCGCAGGAGGCGGGAAGCGCTCAGCTGCAGGCCAAGCTTTCGTCGCTTGAAACAACGGTTAAGAATAGCGAGCAAAAAATTGGCGAACAGGCGGGCTTGCTGGCGGAAAAAACGCGGCAAAACGAAGAAAAGCAATCCGAAATCAACCTGCTGCGGCAGCAATTGGCGGAAAAAAACGCCGCCAACGCCTCGCTTGCCGAAAACCTGAAGGCGCAAAGGGAAGCCCACCTCAAGCAAACTGAAGCGCTGACGCTGCTAAACGACAAGCTGACGCAAACGGTAGCCGAAAACAGCGCGCTATCGGCCAACAACAAGGCGCTGGCCGAAAAGCTCCAAACCCAAAAGGAGGAAATAGTTGCCATACAAAAAACCGCCCACCTGCAATTTGAAAAAATAGCCGCCCAAATTCTGGAAGAAAAAACCGGAAAATTTACGGAGGTCAACAAGGCCAACATGGAGGCGCTCCTAAAGCCCTTGGGCGAAAACATCAACACCTTCAAAAAGAAGGTGGAGGAAACGTACGATAAGGAATCGAAGCAGCGGTTTTCGCTGGAGGAAAGGGTGAAGGAGCTGGTGGAGCAAACGAACAAGGTGAGCAGCGAAGCCAACAACCTTGCAACGGCGCTGAAGGGGCAAGCCAAAAAGCAGGGCAACTGGGGCGAAATGATTCTCGAAAGCATCCTGCAGCAGTCGGGGTTGGTGAAAAACAGGGAGTACTTTTTGCAGCAAACCATCAAGGACGAGGAGGGCAAAAGCCTTCGCCCGGACGTTTTGGTGATGCTCCCCGACAGCCGGGTGATCATTATCGACTCAAAGGTTTCGCTGGTAGCCTACGACAGGTTTTCGTCGGCCGATAGCGCCGAGGAGCAAGCCGTTCACCTGTCGGACCACCTGAAGTCTATCTACGGGCACATTGACGAGCTGAGCGGCAAAAAGTACGACAACCTCGAAAAATCGCTGGATTTTACCATGATGTTTGTGCCCATAGAGCCGGCCTACCTGATTGCCATCCAAAACGACCCCAACCTGTGGGCGTACGCCTACTCAAAGCGCATCCTCCTGATAAGCCCCACCAACCTTATTGCCTGCCTGAAGCTAATGGCCGACCTGTGGAAAAGGGAAATGCAAAGCAAAAATGCGCAGGAAATCGTGAAGCGGGGCGAGCTGCTCTACGAAAAGTTTGTCTTGTTTGTCGAAACCCTCGAAGACGTGGGGCGGCATATCGGCAGAACGCAGCAATCGTACGCCACAGCAATCGGTCAGCTCAAGGACGGCAGCGGAAATCTGGTGGGGCAGGCCGTGAAGCTGAAAAATCTGGGGCTTAAATCGAGCAAGGAAATTCCGGCCGCCATGCTGCCGGATAGCCTTGAGCCGGAATTTGAATTTGAGGCAGCGTACGCGGAGCAGCTGGGTGCAGGAGAGGTTGACAGTAAACAAGTGTGATAAATGAAGCAAAAAAAACAGAGCGCGCTTAGCTGGGAGGCGCTGCGAAAGGAGGCCGTTGAGGTGGCGGAAAAGGAGCCGCTCCTAAAAAGCTTGCTGGAGCAGCTAATCATCAGGCACGACGGGTTTGCGCAGGCGCTGACGGCAATACTTGCCAACCGCTGCCTTTTTCTTCACGAAGGCGTAAACCTGCATCGAGCCATAGGCAATGCGCTGGAAAAGGATAAAAGCATTGCGGAAAATGCCGCGTACGACCTCGCTGTGATAGTTGAAAAAGACCCGGCCGCCGGAAATTTTCTGGAGCCGCTGCTGTTCTACAAGGGCTACCATTCGCTGGAGCTGTACCGTATTGCCCACCAGCTGTGGCTCGAAGGGCGGCGACACCTCGCCTGCTACATTCAGAGCCGCGTATCGCAGCTCTACGGCGTAGATATTCATCCCGCCGCGCGGATAGGCAAGGGAATATTTATTGACCACGCCACGGGGCTTGTGGTGGGCGAAACCGCCATTGTGGAGGATAACGTTTCGTTCCTGCACGGGGTAACCTTGGGCGGAACGGGCAAAGAAACGGGAAAGCGCCACCCGACCATCAAAAAAAACTGCCTGCTGGGCGCCAACTCAACGGTGCTGGGCAACATTGTAGTGGGCGAGGGTTCCATTATCGGCGCCGGGAGCGTGGTGCTCCACGCAGTGCCGCCCCACAGCCTTGCGGCAGGCGTGCCCGCAGCCAACAAGGGAAACATCAGAATACCGAAACCCGCCAACAGCATGAACCAAATATTTGACGACTACATGATTTGAAGCGCACGAATTTTATTTTTGCGCACAAATGGCACAGATTTGACCAATTTACGCGGCGCCAAACTTTAGCCGCTCAACAGCTACTTACATAATTTCACAACTTTAATTTAGAACATCATGAAGCAACCATTTTTAGCCGTCAAAAGACAAAACAAGGCAAATTCCAACTTTCCTGCGAGAAGTTGGGGTAAGAAGTTTTTCGCTATTTTTTTGCTGTCCGGGTTACTTTCCTGCACAAGCCAGCCTTTGCCCTTAAACGTAATGACCTTCAACATCCGCTACGACAATCCCGGCGACAGCCTCAACAATTGGCAGTACCGAAAGGACGTTGCCGCCGAGGTCATTAGGGAATACGACGTTGACCTGCTGGGGACGCAGGAAGTATTGGCCAACCAGCTCCGCGACCTGAAAGATCGCCTGCCGTCATACGCCGTCGTTGGCGTGGGACGCGCCGACGGTAGGGAAGCCGGAGAATACAGCGCCATCTTCTACAAAAAAGAAAAATTTGAGGAAGAAAAATCGGGACATTTCTGGCTGAGCGAAACGCCCGAAATTGCCGGCTCAAAAGGCTGGGACGGGGCTTGCGAGCGTATGGCAACGTGGGCAACGCTAAAGGAGAAAAAAACCGGCAAGCGCCTTTTCTTCATCAACACGCACTTAGACCACATCGGGACGGTTGCCCGCCGCGAAGGCGTAAAGCTGCTGCTGGAGCGCACAAAGGCGGAGAGCAACGGATTGCCCGTAATCATTACCGGCGATTTCAACGCTTCGCCCGAATCGGACGTCATTCGGCAAGTCCTTGCCGACGGAAAATTCTTTGACGCACGCTCGCTTGCCCCGTCCGTACCGGAGGCAGGCGGCACCTTTCACGGCTTTGGCCAAGTGCCGGTTGAAAAAAGAAGCACCATTGATTACGTATTTGTAACCGGCGACGCCGCAGTAAAAACCTGCACCGCCGCTCCGGAAAAGCGCAACGGCATTTTTCTCTCCGACCATAGGCCGGTTTTCGTAAAAATAGAAATAAAGTGAGCGGCAAGCAAATGTGCTACTGCGCTCTACCGCGAATCTCCGGCACATATTTACGAGCTGCAAAAGCAAGGGTTAGCCTGAAAAATAGCTGCTCCAACGATAGTTTTCGTATCTTTGCAATGTCGTTATTATGGCTCCGCTATGAAAAAGTTACCGATAGGCATACAGTCGTTTACGAATATCCGGGAGGAGGATTACCTGTACGTGGATAAAACCGCCGATATTTACCGGATGGTTTCCTCGGGCAAGGTTTACTTTCTCTCCCGCCC
>JAISLN010000019.1 GCA_031290835.1 Prevotellaceae bacterium | reverse complement strand
AGCCTCCGCGCGGTATCCGTCAACGCCGATACTATCTACTGGACATTGAACGGTCAGCGCTTAAGCGATAGCATCAGCGTGCTGGTACGAAAGAATGTATCTCTTAGCGATACGGGTCTCTACACGTTCGTTGCCGTGAACGGCTGCAACAGCGACACGGTAAAAGTTGCGCACGTGATTGTCAACACTACCTTGCAGCAAGGCAGCGTATTTACGTCGGACACGCTGCGCCTCTGCGAGGGAGAGCTACTCCGCCTGCGCTACAGCGCTCATGGTGCTACCAATTATAGCTGGTACAAAGATGGCGTACAGCTGCATTCTGGAGTTGCGGATACCTTGCTGCGCGTAAACGCAGTAAGTCCGAACAACGCTGGTCGCTACGTAGTTGCCGCCTACAGCGCGTGCGATACGCTTCGTGATACAATTAATGTAGTTGTAAATGCCGCGCCGATTATCACCGTGCAGCCTGCCGATACGTCTGTGTGCGATGGCAGCACAGCGGTACGCACGTTCACTGCCACCAACGCAGCTTCTTACGGTTGGTACACGCTCTCCGGCGTTCAAGTATCTTCGAGCGATACGCTGCGCGTAAAAGCGGATGATATTTTCTACGGCGGACGCTACTATGGCGTTGCTATTAACGGCTGCCGCACAGTTTACACCGATACAATAGAAATTCATATCGGTAACGTGCTGCAACTGCATCAGAAGCTCCCCGATACGCTTACATTGTGCGAGGGCGAAGCGTTGGATATTTCGCTTGCCGCCGATAACCTATTCCGCACGCGCTGGATGCACAACGGGGATACGCTAAGCATTACCGATAGCAATTATCACGTACCTCACGTAACTCTGCGCGATACCGGTCTGTACGTTGTAAAAGGCTACAACGGCTGCGGAGTTATTTTCGATACTACATTTGTTGTAGTTAAAGCGCTGCCTCGCTTTACGCTTCAACCTCGCGATACTTCGCTATGCGGCGCAGGTACGGCAACGCTAACGGCTCGCGCAGCTCATACCGCAGGCGCTATACAGTGGTACAAAAAAGGCTCCGGCTTGCAGAGCACAGGAAATGTATTAACCGCTACCACCGCAGGCTTCTACTACGCGCTTGCGCGAAATGGCTGCGATACAATCAGCAGCGATACGGTGGAGGTAGGCATATTTACGCAATCTCCCGTTCAAACGCTCACCCTGAGCGACACAACGGTTTGCGAGGGTACGGCGTTGCAATTAACCGTAAAAGGCAACAACGTATTCCGCTACGCATGGCGTCGCAGCAGCGATACGCTGGCGGTAACCGCAAGCAATAATTATGTGCTCGCCGCGGCAACTCTTGCCGATAGCGGCATGTACTACGTTACCGGCTACAACGCCTGCGGCTCGTTTGCCGACTCTGCGCGTGTGCGCGTGGCAAGCGGCGTATCCGTTCAGCGCGTCAGCCGCGATACTTTCCTATGCGCTGGCGAAAGCTACACGCTCACCGTTCGGGCAACAAGCTACGATAGCATTGCGTGGTTCTTTGGCAACGTAAAGGTATCCAAAGATAGTACTTACCGGATAGGCAGCATCAGCAAGCTCACTTCCGGCGCGTACCGCTACGAAGTTTACGGTAATGGCGCGTGCAGCGGGTATCCCGTATCGGGTACCGTTCGGGTGGTAAGCGACAGCGTACCTCCTGCGCTCACGCTCTCCATGTCCGATGTTTCGCTGTGCAGCGGTGCACCTCTCAGCTTAGGTGCAGGCGTAAGCAACTCCCGTACATACTCGTGGCTGCACAACAACACGCTGTTGTCCTCAACCGATAGCCTGCTCCGCAAGTCGGCTGTGGCGCTATCCGACAGCGGCATTTACATCGTGGAAGCCATTAACGGCTGCGGCTCTGTTCTTGATACCGCCCATGTATCGGTACATCCTCGCGCCCAAGCCGCCGCCCGCTACACGACAAAGACGCTGTGCTTTGGCGACAGCCTTAGCCTTCGCGCCGTATCCGTCAACGCCGATAGTTCCTACTGGCTGCTGAATGGTCGGCGACTAAGCGATAGCGTCAGCGTGCTGGTACGAAAGAACGTATCTCTTAGCGACACGGGTCTCTACACGTTTATTGCCGTGAACGGCTGCAACAGCGACACGGTAAAAGTTGCGCACGTAAGCGTTAGCCATGCCGTGCAGCAACGGCGCTTCATGCAGGATTCTCTTGCGCTGTGCGAAGGCGACAGCTTGGGGCTGGCGGTTGCGGTGGACAATGCAGAGGGCTACCGTTGGTTCCGCAATGGCGTGGAGGTAATCGGGGCAACCGATTCTGCGTATAGCATCCCCGCCGTAGCAAGCCGTGATACCGGCCGGTTTGTGGTGCAGGCGTACAACTCTTGCAGCATGTTGCACGATACGGTACATGTGAGCGTACTGCGCAGCATTGAAATTATCTCCAAGCCCGCCGATACCTCAATCTGCAAAAAGGCTGCGGCTGTCTCCTTCACGGTAGTGGCCAAGAACGAGGACAGCATAGCATGGTACTTCCGTGATAGGTGTATCGCTAAGGGCGCGACCTTGACGCTAAGCAACGTCGGCTCTGCCTACAGCGGCTACTACCGCTACGAAGTTTACGGGCAGCTGGGCTGCAAGGCGGTGGCGCTATCGTCAATCGTTGATAGCGTATGGCTGCACATACCGCCGGAAAAGCCTGTCATTGCTACAAAGCAGGCCGACCTTGAGGTATGCGAAGGGGCAAACCTGAAGGTTGAGTTGAGCGCAAGCCACCTATTCCGCTGCACGTGGACGCACAACGGACAGCAGCTTCCGCTCACCGGTTGCGTGCTCGCCAAGCCAATGGAGCCAAGCGATACCGGCACGTACTGCGTGGAAGGCTACAACGCCTGCGGCCGCGTTTTCGATACGGTACACGTAGCGCTTGTGCCCAAGGTGAGCATACGTTCTATTTCCCGCGATACTGCCATCTGTAAGAGCGCGCCGCTCATTGATTTTGCGGTAGATGTAGAGCATGCCGATAGCGTTGAGTGGCGCTTCAGGGGAGCGCTTGTAGCCAAGGGCAACGCCCTGCGCCTCACGGACGTAAGCATTGCCCACAGCGGCTACTACACCTGCGTTGCGTATAGCCGTTGCGGCAACCTCACCGACAGCGTGCGCCTGTTCGTTAGCGAAGCCTTGTCTTTGCCTCGCGGCAATGTGCACCAAGAGGACAGCCTCATGCTGTGCTTGGGCGACAACATGGAGCTTACATATACGGCCGACAACGTGTTCCGCAACAGCTGGCGCCACAACGGCGTGCTGCTGCCGGCGGCGAGCGACACCGTGTACCGCAAGGAAAACATAGCGCTGCAAGACGAAGGCTGGTACGTAACCAAGGCCTACAACGGCTGCAATATATTTGCGGATAGCATCTACGTATCCATAGCCTCCATGCCGAGGGCCAAGTTTACTGTGAAGCCGCTCGACACGGCAATTTGTGGTGTGGCGGGAAGCCCGTTGGTTACCTTTGCCTTCTCTGCGCAGGATTACGAGGCGGGGAGCATCCGCTGGTACCACAACGGGAGCGAAATGCTCTTCATGCGCGACACGTTTATTACGGTAAAGGTTGACGCCATGAGCAAAGCCGGAATGTACCGCTACGAGGTGATTTCGGAGGGAACGTGCCGCCAAGTGGCAGCCGACAGCGTAGAGCTGGCAATCAGCAGCGGGGTGCCGTCATTCTCCAAGTATTTGGGCAGCGATACCACCATCTGCGGAAGCCGCTTGAGCGACTTGTCGGTATCGGTAAAAGAGTTTTATCGCAACCGCTGGTACCGCAACGATTCGCTTATCTCGGAGGGGCGCGATACCGTGCTGCGCATCAACAGCGCGGGGAATTACAAGGTCGTATCCTACAACGGGTGCGGTGAGGTTGCCGACTCCATTAAGGTGCAAATTTACGATCCCGCGAGGGTAATAGAGCCGCCCAAGAGCGTAGCAATATGCTTCGACTCCACCTCGGCGCAGCCGCAGGTATTCAAGCTGACGGCAGCCGCTGTGGGCGACAGCCTGCGCGAAGTGCGCTGGTATCACGGCAGCGTTTTGGTGAAAACCGTAGCGCTAAGCGGCGCCGCAAGCACCGTGAGGGATACCCTGACGGTGGTGGTGAACAGCGAGAGCGAGCACCGCGAAGGCGAATACCGCTTTGTAGTCGGCAGCATCTGCGGGGAGGATACCGCCACGGTGCGCGTAGATATAGGCTACTACCTGCGGGTAGCCACGCCGCTGCCGCGCGATACCGCCGCCTGCGAAGGCGCAAGCGTAGCCTTTGGCTTTGCGGCCAACAACGCCGTGCGCTACAGCTGGTACAAGGATTACGCCGCCGCGCCGATACCCGGCGCCGATAGCAGCGTGCTTGCCATACCGTCGCTGGCGGTGAGCGATTCCGGCGTGTACGTCGTGGTGGCCCACAACGGTTGCCACACCGTGAGCGACACCATTCGCCTTGCCGTAAACCCGCTGCCGAAGATACTCCAAAACCCCGCCTCCGTTGTGGTATTCAGCGACGCGCAAATTGTCCTCACGGGCAGCGCGGCTCACGCCGACCAACGGCAGTGGCTCTACAACGGGCAGCCTGTGGCGAACATTCCCGAAGATAAAGCAACGTGGGATTACATCACGGGCGCTACCACCGATACGTTGACCATTTGGTACGCCAACAGCTTCAAGCACGCGGGCAGCTACCGCTACGTGGTGAGCAACGGCTGCGGTGCGGATACCGGCAGCGAAGCGTCGGTAGCGGTAAAGGATACCGGCAACCTGCAGCTGACGGTACAAAAAACGGCATGGAACCTCGACGAAAGCCCGGTTACGGCAAGCGTTGCCAAAGACTCTGTGCTGATATTTAAGCTGCTTGTTACCAACAACAGCCGACGATTTGTAGCCGGCATTCAAATAACGGACACCATTCCCGCCGGATTTAAGCTGAACCTCGACGGCTTGGCGGGCAAGGTTACGGGAGATAGCATCATTAGCTACACGCTGACGGATACCTTATTCCCCAACGGCTACGAGCTGCTGGAGTATCGGGTAAAGGCGGTGAAAACGGGGCTATACACCAACTACGTGCACGTAACGTACTCCGACGTTGTTGACAGTGCGCAGCACACCATTTCGGACTCGGCGGCGGTAACGATAATTTCGGAGCTCGACGTCAAGGTTACAAAGGAAATTGTTCGCGTTACCACCGACGCCGAAGGGCTTAACCCGAAGATAGCGCAGGGCGATACCGCCATTTCGGTGGGCGACTACATTACCTACAAGATAACGGTGAGCAACGCCGGCAGGAGCGTTTGCAGCGGCGTCGTGCTGACGGATGCATGGTCGTCGGGCGTGAAGTTCGTAAGCGTTGTTCGCAGCCCCGTTGCCGGCGTGCAGCAGGAGCACGGGATAACCTTTGCCGTTGGCGCTATTGCGGCAGATTCCGCAGTTGAGGTGGAGGTTAGGGTGCGCATGATAGATGACGGGTTCCGCTTGCTGAGCGCCCACGCTACCGCCGACGGCGAAGAGGCGGATACGCTCAACAATAGCGCAGCGCTCAGGGTTCGCGTTCACGGGCTGATAATCCACGCCACCACCATCACGCCCAACGGCGACGGGCACAACGATAACTTTGAAATACCCTTTGCGCTCTCGTATCCCGACAACCAAATTACCATTTTCAACCGCACCGGAAACATGGTTTACACAAAAAAGAGCTACTATAACGAGTTCAACGGCGAAGGATTCCCGGACGGAACGTACTACTACATATTCGTTTATAGGGACGAAGAGGGCAGGATGCACAGGCTCTACGGCCCGTTGTGGATAACAAGGCTATACTAAAAGAAAAAGGTTGTTGTAAAAAAATTATGATTATATTTGCAGCATAGGAAATCTTTGCATGGTGACGTCGGAGGATTTTTGGAGTAAAAATTATCGCTCCGGCCGGCAGTATAAATTTAGTATAGCGGTATGGTAAAGAAGTTAATACCTATACTTGGAGCGGCAACCGCTGTTGCAGCTTTATGTTTAGTAATTTTTCAGCTATTTTGGATAGGCGAAGCGCATAAAATAAAGGAGGGCGAGTTCAACAACCTTGTCAACACCACGCTCGACAAGCTGGTGGACGACATGGAAAAAAACGAAATCGCCTACCAAATCATCGACAACTTGGTGGAGGATACCGAAAAGGGCGAGGCTACCTTTCAGATGAAGGAGGGAGACGCCGGCGCCGGCTCCATCTTCAAGATTAGCCGGAGCGGTATTCGCTCGCTCTACAAGGAGCAGCAGCAGTTTGTGGTCAACCTGTTCGATTCGAGCTCCGTGAGCAAGCGCTTTGCCCCCATCAACGATCCGGTAATCGCGGGGCAGCTCAACAGCATCCTCCTCGACATCGACAAGCAGGAGCGTCAGCCAAAGCGGTCGGTTGAGCAGCTGAAAATGGACGAAAAAATCAGCTACAAAAAAGTGCTGATTGACAACATCGTCGAAAAAATTATTAGCGTAGAGGTGCCCATTGGGCAGCGAATTTCCGAGCAAAAGCTCGACTCGTTGCTGCGGATGGAGTTTCGCAAGCGGGGGCTAAACCTCGACTTTGAATTTGGGGTGTACCACGCCAATAGCGAGCTGCTCTTTGGCAGGCAAACGGGCGGATTAACGCCGAATGAGAATGAGGATGTTTACGTCCGGCAGCTTTTCCCAAACGATTTGCTATCGGAAAAGTACTTCTTGAGCGTATCGTTTCCGCATAGGCAGTACTACATCTTTTTGTCCATCGGGGCTACGCTGTTCACCTCCATGGCGCTGCTGATTATTGTGCTGGCGGTGTTTACCGGCGTCCTCTGGACGTTGTTGAGGCAGGACAAGCTGGCGCAGATGAGGAGCGATTTTGTGAGCAACATGACGCATGAGCTCAAAACGCCCATTGCAACCATTACGCTTGCCTCCGAAATGCTGAACGACCCGGATGTGCCTGCGGAGAAAAAAAATTACGCCTACCTTTCGGGGATGATATTTGCGCAAACGCGGCGCCTGTCCTTGCTGGTAGAGCGCGCGCTGCAGCTGGCAATGTTTGAGCACGGGCACCTGCGCCTAAACGTAAAGCAGTGCGATTTTCACGACATTGCGCGAAAGGTGATAGACGGCTTTACGCTACAGGTGAGCAGCGCGGGGGCAGCCATCACCTGCAGCTTCGACGCAAAGCGCTCGGCCATTGCGGTTGATGAGGTGCATTTTTCAAACATATTTGCCAACCTCATCGACAACGCGCTCAAGTACGCAAAGAATGAGCCTGCCATAAAGGTGCAGACTAAAAACGTGGCGGAGGGAAAGGAAAAGGAGGGAAAATTGCTCATTCAGGTAGAGGATAACGGCATCGGTATTCCCAAAGAAGACCAAAAAAGAATCTTTGAGCAGTTCTACCGGGTGCACACCGGAAATCGGCACGACGTTAAGGGTTTTGGGCTGGGTTTGAGCTATGTAAAGAAGATTGTAGAGGCTCACGGCGGGGAAATTTGGGTGGAAAGTGACCTGGGGAAAGGTAGTAAATTCAAGATTTTGATGCCAATATCGTTAAAAAATCAAAACGACCATGTTAAAACTACAAAGAATTATTAACTTTGCTCCCTGAGGACTTTTAACTTGAATAAGCAAGGTAATTTTACCCACACTCAGAACGTTTATTTATTTGTATAGTTGAAGAAAATCTATTATATTTAATCTAAAGTTAGTTTCACAAATCCCAATCATTAATTAAAAACAAAAAAGTAAGAGCTATGGAACAAAGTAAAGCACGAATCTTATTAGCAGAAGATGATGAAAATCTTGGCATGCTTTTGAAAGAGTATATGCAGGTAAAAGGGTATGAGATAGACCTCTACCCGAATGGAGAGCGCGCCTTCTCTGGATTTCAAAGGGCGAGATATGATATTTGTATTTTGGATGTGATGATGCCCGTTAAAGACGGTATTACCCTTGCCAAAGAAATTCGTATGTTGAGCAGCGTTGTCCCCATCTTATTCCTCACGGCCAAGTCGATGAAGGAAGAAGTATTGGAAGGTTTTGCCGCCGGCGCCGACGATTACATGACCAAACCGTTTAGCATCGAAGAGCTGCTATACCGCGTAGAGGCTATTCTGCGTCGTACGCGCGGCGAAAACTCGTCGCAAAATCAGGATGTATTCCAGATTGGCATGTACACCTTCAACTCCACCAAGCAAACGCTGGTGAAGGAAGGCGGCGCAGAGCAAAAGCTCACCGCCAAAGAGTCGGAGCTGCTGCGCCAGCTGTGCATCAACCGCAACGCTGTGCTCGACCGCAACTTTGCGCTCAAAACCATCTGGAACGACGATACCTACTTCAACGCGCGCAGCATGGATGTGTACATCACAAAGCTGCGCAAGTTCCTCAAGGAAGACCCGTCGATACAGATCATCAACGTGCGCGGAAAGGGCTTCAAGCTGATAGGCTAAGCCGCAAATTTTGCGCAAATGAAAGTGGTAACCCTCTGCTCCTGCCGTTTGGTAAGGTGCAGGGGGCTTGCCTTAATTTGAAATTACTTGAATTGAGCTATGGTTGGTTTTTTTAAACGCTTGCGCTTTCACCTCTCAGGTGGAATACCCGGCGTCTCAAAGTATGAGGCGAGGCGCGCCGCGCTTGCAAGAAAGTACGAAAAGTATCTTTCGCTAAAGCAAACCCCCAACCTGCTGCGCTATCGGGAGCTGGCGCTACAAATTGCCACGCCCCGCAGGCAAAGCGGCCTCTCAAAAAAGGAGTGGGGAAAAATGAAGCGGGAGTTTGCCGGGCTGCGCAAATCCGCAGATGTTGTGGATTTCTTCAAGCTGCAAAAATCGTCGAACAATTTTAGCGAAATTACCCGCTGGAAGCTGGTTTTTGAGGACAGCTTCGGCGGTACAGCTTTGGACAAAGCAAAGTGGATAACCCATCCGGCGCCGGTTGGCGCTACCCTCAAAACGCTCTACTCTCCCTCCGACGAAAATCACCTTTATACCGATGGCGACAACCTTGCTGTGGCAAATCAAACGCTCAAAATTCTGGTCAAGCGGGAGCATGCGCACGGTGTAGGCTTCAGCGGGCAGGTGGGGTTTGCCCCGATAGAGCGCGAATACACGTCGGGCATTGTCAATACGGCGCAAAGCTACACGCAGCAGTACGGCAAAGTTGAGGCCAAAATTCGCTTCGGCAAGCTGGAGAAAGGCGTGTACCATTCCGTATGGCTGGGAGCGGGAAAAATGCTGCCCCACGTGAACGTGCTGCGCATTGGCGCTGAAGTGGAATTTAGCGTCTTTGCCGAGCAAAAAT
This sequence comes from Prevotellaceae bacterium, assembly GCA_031290835.1. GTDB lineage: Bacteria > Bacteroidota > Bacteroidia > Bacteroidales > UBA932 > JAITMY01. The sequence continues at coordinate 5,278 of JAISLN010000019.1, read as the reverse complement.
CCGGCGAGGTGCTGCGCTACGTGGAAACGTGGAAGCGAAGCCTGCTGCGGCAAAATACCGGCTACATTGTTGCCGTGGAGTGGAGCAAGGAGCGCATGACGTGGAAGATTAACGGGGTGGAGCTGTTCTCTGCGCCCAACATTGTTGACGAGCCGGTGTACATTGCGTTGTCGTCGGGCGTGGTAGGCAAACCGAAGCTGCTGGCGCCCGCCGCCTTGGAGGTTAGCTGGGTAAAGGCCTACGAGCATCAAGCTTAAGCCTTGCCGCGGAGGCGCAAAATTGGGAACAAAAATTAGGTTTTAATCCGTCATTTTATTCTTGCGTGAAGCATTTTTTGCTGATATGTCTAACATTTTTTACTTTTGCCCCGCTGCATGCGCAGCTTTCGGTGGGTGCAAAGGCGGGTGGCACTTTTACGCACCGGCAGGCGGCGGGAGGTGGCGGCAACGAATGGCGCAGCTCGTACCACGCAGGCTTGGCGCTCAACGTTTACCTTGCCGAATTTTCGTTTGGCGGCTTTGCGGTGCAGCCCGAAATTCTTTACAACCAAAAAAAGGCGGATGGATTGCAGCTGGGCTACGTGGAAGTGCCGCTGGGCATAATTTACCTGCTCAACTTTGGCAACGTTATCCCCTACGTTTGCGTTGCGCCCTACTACGCTTTTTTGGCAAGCGAGCGGGATGACAGGTCGGAGGGCAGCGCCGATGGCTACGCTAAAAGTGATTACGGCGTAAAGTTTGGCGGAGGGGTAGAGCTGCGGTATTTTCAGCTTTCCGCCTCGTACAGCAAGGGAATGAGCAACGTTGCAAAGGGCAGCGGGCTTTCCTTCCGCAACATCAGCACGGAAATTTCGCTGGCTTACTTCTTTTTAAGATAGCGGGGAAATTTTGAATTCTAAATTTTGAATTTTAAATTGCGCAAAGCGCGAGCTACCTAAGTCCCGCAGGGACGGCGCTTGATTAACCGTAGGCTTTAGCCTACGGATTACGGCACGAACGCCATAAGTCCCGCAGGGACGGCGCTTGATTAACCTCTGCATCCCGTAGGGATGCGTCTCTTGGTAGAAACGTCGTTACACGGCGTTTTCCGCATCCCGTAGGGATGCGACTCTTGGTAAAGGCGTCGCTACACGTTACATTTCCCGCATCTCCTACGAATGTAAAGAAGAGGCGGGATGTGCTTCTACCAAGAGATGCATCCCTACGGGATGCAAAGAGCAGCGGTGGGATGTGCTTCTACCAAGAGATGCCTCCCTACGGGATGCAAAGAGCAGCGGTGGGATATGTTCCTACCAAGAGATGCATCCCTACGGGATGCAAAGACGCTGAAGAAGTTAGCCAATCGGCCTCTCTTAACTTGACGACATTGGGCCAAAGCCTGCGGTTAATAGTCGTCCCTGCGGGACTTAGGCTTACGCACTATATTTCGCGCTTTGCGCAATTCAAAATTTAGAATTCAAAATTTCCCCTACCCTGTGGGACTTGACCGACTTTACCGGGCAGTAATGATAGTAAAAATTAAATTTTGTCTATTGCTTTGACAAATTAAATAGAAATAATCTCTAATATTATGATGTCACCTGTATTTCGTGCTTTCCATATAGTTATGTTTTGAAGTTTTGAATTATAATCTGTAAAATCAATGAAAAATTCCATAAAAACCATATTTGCGACCATGCTGGGAACTTTTCTGGCAGGTCTCGTTATTTTGGCGATTTCTGTAGCTGTGCTTAGCGCCATTATAAGCGCCTCGCTCTCGTTTTCGGCAGCGCCGCTAAAGGCGGTAAAAAGCAACTCGGTACTTGCCATATCGCTCAACTGCTCCATTGTGGACAGGGTAGAAAACACCCCTATGAGCTTGCTGCAAGGCATCTTTGGCGAGGGCGAAAGCGTGCTCGGCCTGAACGATATTTTGCGCAGCATAGAGCATGCCAAAACCGACGACAAAATAGAGGGAATACTGCTGACGGACATGGGCGGCGTGGGCGCAGGCTTGGCTACGCTGACCGAAATTCGTAACGCGCTGCTTGATTTTCGCCTGACGGGAAAGTTCGTCGTCAGCTACGGCGATAGCTACGGGCAAAAGCCCTACTACTTGGCCTCGGTGGCCGACAAGGTGTACATGAATCCCGAGGGAATGCTGGATTTGCACGGCTTGGGGGCAAGTATCATGTTCTACAAGGGTGCGCTCGACAAGCTGGGCATTGAGGCGCAGGTAATTCGGCACGGCAAGTTTAAGAGCGCCGTGGAGCCGTACGTGTACGACAAGATGAGCGCCGAAAACCGGGAGCAAATTTTGGCTTACGCAGGCTCCATTTGGCAATCCATGCTGGGCGATATTGCCGCGCAGCGGCAGGTGGAGTCGGAGAAGCTCAACGAAGTTGTAAATAAGCTATTGCTCAGCGATGCGCAGGCTGCGCTTTCGCTTAAGCTGATTGATGGCCTGCGTCAGCGCGGCGAAATGCTGAGCGAGCTGGCGGTGCTAAGTCGGCGCCACGAAAACGACATGCCAAGTTTGGTTGGAATTGATTCCTATAGTAGAACTATTGCACCTAAAAACGCAGCGGAAAAGCAAAAGGTAGCCATTGTTTACGCTCAGGGCACAATTCTGGACGACGGAAGAGAGGAAATTGTAGGCAAGGCGCTTGCGGCCGAGCTGCGGGCGGTGCGCCGCGATTCGGCAATTAAGGCGGTGGTGCTGCGGGTGAACTCCCCCGGCGGCAGCGCCTTGGCGTCGGAGGTGATATGGCACGAGATGCAGCTGCTCAACGAGGCAAAGCCGCTGGTGGTGTCCATGGGCGATGTGGCGGCGTCGGGTGGATACTACATTGCCTGCCCCGCCGCGTGCATTGTGGCAAGCCCAACCACCGTTACCGGCTCCATTGGCGTATTTGGCGTGCTGTTCAACGCACAAAAGCTCTTCAACAGCAAGCTGGGTCTAACGGTGGATGTGGCGGCGACCAACGATCATGCCGACATGGGCAGCGTTTACCGCCCGCTATCGAAGCCGGAATATAGCTTTATTCTGCATCAGGTGGAAAAGGTGTACGATACCTTTGTGGGGCACGTTGCCGACGGACGAAAAATGTCGGTGAAGGAGGTCAACAGCATTGGCGAAGGGCGCGTGTGGAGCGGCGTGGACGCTAAGCGCCTAAACCTGATTGACGAATTTGGCGGGCTGAACGTGGCGGTAGAAAAGGCTGTGCTGATGGCTAACCTTGATCGCTACGGAATAGTAGAATTGCCAAGGCAAAAGGATAAGTTTGCGTTTGTTTTGGAGAGCCTTGGGCAAACGGCCGCCAAACTGACGAAAAAAAGCACGGGGAATATTCTGGAAGACTATGAGCCGCTGGCTAAGCTGCTGCGCATGAACGGTAAGGTGCAGGCTCGGTTGCCATACGAGCTGTCAGTAGAGTAGAGTAGGGGAGCGGCTGTGGGTAAACTTTTTCAGATACTGCTCATCTTGCTCAAGCTGCCGTTGGCGGGGCTGTTCTGGGTTGCCGTTAGCGTGCGCCACGCGCTGTATGCGAGCAAGATTCTCCGGCAGCACGAGGTCAACATTCCGGTGGTGTGCGTTGGCAACCTCGCCGTGGGCGGCACCGGAAAAACGCCGCACGTGCAAATGCTCGTGCAGCTCTTGAGCAGCGAAGGGGTGAAGGTGGCGGTGCTGTCGCGGGGATACGGGCGCAAAAGCAAGGGTTTTCTTTACGTGGAAAAAACGAGCGCCGCCCGCAGCGTGGGCGACGAGCCTTTGCAAATCAAGCGGCGCTTTCCCGAAGTAACGGTGGCGGTGTGCAAAGACCGTGTGCAGGGCGCAAAAAAAATTATTGCGGACAACTCGGAGGTGAAAGCCATCATTCTGGATGACGGATTTCAGCACCGCAGGCTAAAGGCGGGCTTGTCCATTGTGCTCACCACCTACGATAATCTGGCCACCAAAGATTACATGCTTCCGCTGGGGCGGCTGCGCGATGCGGCAAGTCAGCTGCACCGCGCCGACATGGTGGTGGTAACGAAGTGTCCGCAAAACCTCAAGCCGATTGACTTTAACGTGCTGGAAAAGGATTTGAAAATTCGCCCCTATCAGCACCTGTACTTCACCACCTACGCCTACGGCAGCGCGGTGCACGTGGCTACCGGCGAGCCGGCGGCGGCGCTCGGCGCCAAGAGCGTGATTGCGCTGGCAGGAGTTGCCGACCCGCGGCCGTTTTTTGATTTGCTGAAGGAGCGCTACACGACGGCGCAAACGCTCCGCTTCTCCGACCACCACCGCTTTGGCGCACGGGATGTGAGGCAGCTGGAGAGCGCTGTGCAGCGCCACCCCGACAGCGTGGTGATGACCACCGAAAAAGACGCCATGCGCTTGGCCGACGTGGCGATGAGCAACGAATTGAAGCGCAAGATTTACTACCAACCCATTGATGTACAATTTTTAAATAACGGACAAAAAAGTTTCACTCAAAAAACGCTTAGCTATGTTAGAAAAAATAAAAGAATCGGCTACCTTTATTAAGTCAAAGGTGAGCATTGAGCCGGAAGTCGGCATTATACTTGGAACAGGACTTGGAGGGCTTGTTCACAGCATCGAAAATCAGGAGGTGATAGCGTACAAGGATATTCCCCACTTCCCGCTTTCTACCGTTGAGGGGCATAGCGGCAGGTTGATTTTTGGTACGCTGGGCGGCAAAAAGGTGGTTGCCATGCAGGGACGCTTCCACTACTACGAGGGCTACGACATGCAGCAGGTAACTTTTCCGGTGCGCGTGATGAAGCTTCTCAACGTAAAGTACCTCTTTGTATCCAACGCTAGCGGCGGCATGAACCCCGCCTTTGCCGTAGGCGACCTGATGGTTATCACCGACCACATCAACCTTCTCCCCAACCCCCTTATCGGGAAAAACCTCGACGAGCTGGGGCCTCGCTTCCCCGACATGAGCGAGCCTTACAGCAAGCCGCTGGTGGCGCTTTGCGAAAGCGTTGCCGGAAAGCTGGGCGTGAAGGTGCAGAAAGGTTGCTACGTGGGCGTTACCGGCCCCACCTTTGAAACGCCAAAGGAGTACGGCTACTTTCGGCGCATTGGCGCAGACACCGTGGGCATGAGCACCGTGCCTGAGGTGATTGTGGCGCGGCACATGAGCATTCCGGTGTTTGCCATGTCCATTATTACCGATTTGGGTGGCGAAGATATTGCCATGACCGTCAGCCATGAGGAGGTGCAAAAGGAAGGCGCCAAGGCCGAAAAAAAGATGACCCAAATAATGACGGCAATGCTACAGGCG
>JAISLN010000018.1 GCA_031290835.1 Prevotellaceae bacterium | reverse complement strand
AGGGCGTGGGCAAAAAAAAATCTCCGTCGCTATGATACCGGAGATTTTTTTACAGTAACCAAATTGTCGGAATGGCGAAAAACCAACGTTTGTTACGGTGCAAAGATACGCCAACAAATAGCGCTGCGCAATCCCCATTTGTTGGTATTTTTTGTTACGATTTTGGGAGGTCTTCGCCGGCGATAATGCCGTTGAGAATGGCGTAAACGGTTAATCCTGAGATGGTTTTTATTCCCAACTTGGCGGTAATGTTTTTGCGATGAGTGATGACGGTGTTGAGGCTGATGTTGAGGCTGTCGGCAATTTCCTTGTTGATGGCGCCCTGCGCAACTTTGGCGAGCACCTCGCACTCGCGCTCGCTAAGCTCGTTCTTGGCGTCGCCGCTTTGCAGAGATTCGAAGCTCGTCAAAATGTTTTGCAGCTGCTCCACCATTTCCTGCTCGCTGCACAGCGTGTAGAGGTGCGGCGGCTGCCCCTGCGCGCTCTGTACGCTCTGCGGCGGCGCGGCGGCTATGGTTACTATCTTGTTTTTTACCGTGAGCCGGATGAGGTGTACCAAGTAGTCCACGGCCGGAAGTATCAGCAAGTGGTAGCTGTGTCGGCTGTCGTGGTAGTCGGCAACCGTTGCGAATACGTCAACCTTGGCGGGGGTGAAGTATTCGTAGAATAGCGCCTTCAACCCGTAGCCGGACAGAAAATCGCCGGAGATAATGGCTATGTTTTGCTTGCTAAGCATTGCTTCCAAAGAGCGCTTGCTCCATTTGTTTTACTATGGGAATTAAAATTTTGTCCTCTATGCGGGTGTGGTCTCTCAAATCTTTTTCGAACCGGAAAATATTAAATATTAGCGTATTTCGCACGCCCTCGTCGTAGTCGCCCTGCAGGTATTTTATCAAGATGTTTTTCAGGTCGTAGAGCCTTTCGTCCACGTTTTCGTGCTCCGACTCAAATATTTTCATGGAATATTTTTCGTGGAGCTGCTCCGTGTTTTCCCTTTGCACCAGCTCTGTAATGTACGGAAATGTTATAGTTTCCTCGCGCCTCAGGTGGGCGGTCAGGTCGCTTTTGTACTGCTCAAAAAAGTTTTTGATGAGCCGTATCTCCGGCTCGTTTTGCTTGGAGGCGCTCTGCACAAAGGCTTCCATGTTTTTGTCCAGCATGGGGATGAGCACAGCTCGGTAGTAGCTGTGCGTTTTTTTGAGGTAGCTCACCAGCTGCACCACGTCGAAGCGCAGCAGGCGCTCCTGCGGGAAGTAGCTCTCGTGGCTGAACACGTTGAGGATGGTGGTGAAGAACTCCACGTCCACGCCGTGCTCGCGGCACACCGTTTTTACCGTTTTGTCGCCAAATCCCAGCCTGATGCCAAAGCGCGTTACTACCGGTATGAGCAGGTAGTTGCTGTGGATGGCGTCGGCAAGCTTGAGGTCGGAAGTGATGAGTATCATAATGCTGCGTATTTAAAATAAATCACCCTGCACGGCTTTGCTCCCGTTGGCGCTGCCGTCTATGGAAATATCGTCGTCAAAGTCGTCGCTGTCGCTGCCGTCCTCGAGCTCCGGCTCCGGGTCGGGCTCCGGCTGCCGTGTGAGCGGCGCTACAAACTGTACCTTTTTCACCTCAAGGGTGGTCAGGCGTTTTCCTTTGGCGCGGAAGCTCTTTACCCCAATAAACTTTTCTACGTCGATGTACTCCGGCTCGCGCTTGGCGTGCTTGCCGCCAAAGGTAACTTCCACCTGCGGAAATTCGTCGATGCTGAGCGCCACGAGGAACGATTCCCTGTTGTCTTCGTCGATAAAGCTCTGCGGGTTGACGGATGTTTCCAGCGTAAAGCGCTTGATGTAGTACATTTTTTGGTCGGCGTCGAAGTATATGGCGCTGAAGATTTGCTGCGGGTCGAACTTTTTGATGTAGCCCAAATCCTCGTCGTAGCGGTTTACGAGGTCAAAGTTGGTGGTGTAGAACATGCCCGACTTGGTCATGGCGAGCAGCCTATCGCCCTCAAAAAATTCGCCCAGCCAGATGCCGCGCTCTTCGGTGTTCAGGCGCTTGTTGGCCGTATCAAACCACGTTTTTTGCCCGCCCAGCGTCGATACGCCTTTTTCCTTAAGCTGAATTTTGTGGATGGCAAAGCGGGTAAAAATGTTCCCCTGCGACTGCCGCCCCTTGACGTCTATTTGGCCGAAGTCGAGGTCGAGGATGAGGTTGCGCAGGCGCGGGCGCGGCTTGAGGTATATGCGCAGCTTCTCCGCCTCGCCGTTACGGTTGGACGAAAACCAGAGCACCTCCGAGCCTTCCTTGCCCTTGGTCATGTCGTACTCCTTGTCGCGGATAACGCCGGTTACCGAAAAGCGCTTGTACATGACGGGACCCGTGCGGCCGTCGCGGTAGGCTACGTTGTACACGGTGCGCGTATCGTTTTTTTTGAAAACGCCCGCGTGCAGAATGTCCTTGCCGAAAAACGACTTGTCGGAAACCTTCGACACCACGTACTTTCCGCTTTTTAGGAATACAATAATGTCGTCGATATCCGAGCACTCGCTCACAAACTCCGCCATTTCGTCGCGCTTCAAGTCCATGCCGGCAAAGCCCTCCTTTTTGTTGACGTACAGCTTGGCGTTGGCAACGGCCACCTGCGCGGCCTCTATGGTTTCAAAGCTGCCCAGCTGCGTTTTTCTGTCGCGCCCCTTGCCGTATTTTTTTTGGATTTGCTTAAAGTAGGCAATGGTGTAGCTCACCAAGTTGGCGAGGTGATTCTTCACCTCCTCCATCTCCTCCTCTATCGCCTTAATGCGCTCGTTGGCGGCCTTGATGTCGAACTTAGAAATTTTGCGCACCGGTTTTTCGCAGAGGCGCACAACGTCGTCCGGCGTGATGTCGCGCTTGAGGAGCTTGCGGAACTTGTTCAGCGCCGCCTCTATGGCCGCCAGCTGCGCCTCCCACGTTGCGCTGTCTTTTTCCAGCTCCTTGTATATGCGCTGCTCAAAGAATATTTTTTCGAGCGAAGAGTAGTGCCACTCCTCCTCCAGCTCGCTCATGCGAATTTGCAGCTCCTGCTGCAACAGCTGCTTGGTGCGCTCCACGTTGTGCCGCAGTATTTCGCTCACGCTGATGAACGCGGGCTTGTCGTCGATAATGACGCAGGCGTTGGGGGAAATGGATACTTCGCAGTCGGTAAAGGCGTAGAGCGCGTCGATGGTTTTATCTGCCGACACGTCGTTGTGCAGGTGCACGAGGATTTCTACGCCGGCGGCGGTGTTGTCGTCCACCTTGCGCACCTTTATTTTGCCCTTTTCGTTGGCCTTGAGGATGCTTTCGATGAGCGTTGCGCTTGTTTTTCCAAAGGGGATGTCCACAATGGCGAGGGTTTTGCTGTCGCGCTTTGCAATGCGGGCGCGCACCTTTACGGCGCCGCCCCGCAGCCCTCCGTTGTAGCGCGAAGCGTCCGCCAGCCCTCCCGTTGGGAAGTCGGGATAGAGCTCAAACTTTTTTCCGCTGAGGTGAGCAATGGCGGCCTCTACCAGCTCGTTGAAGTTGTGCGGAAGAATTTTCGACGCCAGCCCCACCGCGATGCCCTCCACGCCCTGCGCCAGCAAGAGCGGGAACTTTACGGGCAGCGTAACGGGCTCCAGGTTGCGCCCGTCGTAAGAGGCCATCCACTCGGTTGTTTTGCTGTTGAACGCCACGTCGAGCGCAAAGCGCGACAGCCGTGCCTCAATGTAGCGCGGCGCGGCGGCGCTGTCGCCGGTGAAGATGTTGCCCCAGTTTCCCTGCGTTTCAACAAGCAAATCCTTTTGACCCAGCTGCACCAGCGCATCGCCGATGGAGGCGTCGCCGTGCGGGTGGTACTGCATGGTTTGGCCAATAATGTTGGCCACCTTGTTGAAGCGCCCGTCGTCCACCATCTTCATGGCGTGCAGGATGCGCCGCTGCACGGGCTTCAGCCCGTCGTGGAGGTGCGGCACGGCGCGCTCCAGAATCACGTACGAGGCGTAGTCCAAAAACCAGTCCTTGTACATGCCGGTAAGGCGAAATTTTTTGCTCTCGTCTATACCGGTAAGCTTGGCAAAGCGCTCGTGGTCTTTGCTGCCGGTGCTTTGCACGGCTTCGTCCTGCTCGTCCTGTTCGGTAATGTTATCAGCTGACATGCTTCAATTTTCAGATGCTGAGCTTCGGTTTACTCAGCTTTGGTTTGTTTTAAGATATTTGCTTCGTTTGTTTCTCCCAATTCAAAATTTAGAATTTAAAATTTCAGCTCAGCTCCACTTTTCCCACTTCAGATTTTCCTCCTTCCACTTGTCTTTTGGCTTTTCGGTACCGTCGGGGTATCCCACCGGAATTACGCACAGCGGCACAATGTTTGGCGGCAGCCCCAGCGCCGCAACAACGGCCGCCGTTCTGTCCTCGTAGGGGTAGGCGGCCGTCCACACCGCCCCCAGCCCCATTGCTTCGGCGGCAAGCAGTATGTTTTGCGCGGCGGCGGAGCAGTCCAGCAGCCACGTCTTTCCGCTTGCGTCCTTGTCCAGGTTGCCGCACACGACAATGGCCGCCGGCGCCGCCTTGAGCATCTTGGCGTAAATTAGCCCGTCGGCGAGCTTGTCGAGCGTGCTGCGCTCCGAGAGCACAACAAACGCCCACGGCTGCATGTTTTTGGCGGTCGGCGCAGCCATGCCGGCCTTGACCAAGGTAAGCAAATCGTCCTTGCCTACCAACTTGCCCGCAACGTACTTGCGGACGCTCTTGCGGCTATGAATGTTCTCAATTACTGCGTCTTTTTTGCTTGTTTCCATAGTATGGGATGATGTTTTAGTGTATGCTAAAATGATAAATGCCGCGCCCAGCGCGAAGGTGGTGATTTGGTAGATGTTGGTTTTTTTCATGTGCGAGTAGCGCTTGATTTTTGTTCGAAATTTCCGGCAAAGGTACAAAAAGATTTGATTTGCGGGCGCAAAAAAGGCTGCCGGATTTTTTTGACAGCCTTTCCTTCCGCCTATTCATCCCACTTTTGGCCGCTAAATGATTTTTTTCTATCTCCCCCCTCCCTAAAAAAATTGGGGCGGGATAGCAAGCGTCTTTATGATTTTGCCCATGCTGGCGGTTAGCATGCCTAACAAAAGTTCTTAACGTATGGGAGCATGGTAGCCGGAGCGTTGAGCTTATGCTATACGCGGTGCTATTGCGCACAGGCGCAAAAATTTTGTGTGAAATTTTGTGTGTTGAAAAATATTTCTTACCTTTGCTTTGTTTTTTTTACGCTAAAACTAATGAATAGCTGCCATACAACTATCGCAACAAATTATAACCATAATAGAGCTAAAATACATGCAGAGGTTTTGACAAACCTCTTGCAATCCCAACACGCCCACGCTATTCACGCACTTAATGTTAAATATTTACTATTTAACACACACACACACACACACACACACACACACACACACACACACACACACACACACACACACACACAGCACAAATTAATTATTCACTTATGCCACAAAGCGTTCTATTTACTCGACTTTGCCTGAATAGCAAGCGAACCTGTCACTCGTCACTCGTCACTCGTCACTCGTTTATTATCATCATAAATTTCAAAAAATGAAAAATTCAGTTATTCTATTTCTTTTTCTTTTTTTCGCTTTTTCCCTCTCTGCGCAAGACAGTTTCAATGCTGCGGGTGGGGAAGCGACCGGCCCGGAGATTACGCTTACCTATTCCCTTGGCCAAGTATTTGTGGAGCCGGTGGCCTATACCGAAGGCTCGTTAACGCCGGGCGTGCAGCAGGCGTGGATTACCGGCTTGGGTACCGGACGGACGGAAGTCGCTGCTGATTTGCAGATTAGCGTATTTCCCAACCCCGCCGCCGATTATTTCTTCCTCTCCTTTCCCGGATACCGGAAAGAGGCGCACACCCTGCGACTCTTCGACGCTGCCGGAAAGAGCCTCTACTTCGACGAAATAAAAGAAGAAACCTCCCAAATCGACGTGCAGAGCCTCGCTACGGGAACCTACTTCTTGCAAATTGCAAACAGTGAACAAATTATAGAACTATTTAAAATTATCAAAAAGTAAAATTAAATGAAAAAAAGTGTATGTATGATCTGTTCTTTCCTGCTGCTATCGATAAGCTGCTTGTATGCCGGGGCGCCGGAATACCTCAGCTATCAGGCGGTGGTGCGCGACGCCACGGGAAAGGTACAGGAAAACAAGCCGGTCGGGATACGAATTTCTATCCTGCAAGGCAATGAAAACGGTGCGGCGGTTTACCGCGAAGTCCATGCGGCCACAAGCAACGCAAACGGACTGGTAAACCTCCAAATCGGAAACGGAACCGGCGAGCTGGGAGCGTTTGCTGCCATCGACTGGGCCGCAGGAGCCTTTTTTGTGAAAACGGAAAT